>JAISFK010000362.1 GCA_031263625.1 Clostridiales bacterium | reverse complement strand
TCGTATTCCGTCATGTTTCCGGGGCCGTTCCACGACAGCGCGACGGGCTCGCTGAAGTCGCCCGGCTCCGGCAGCGCGTCCGGGTCGGCGGCCGCCGTCGTTTCGGCGGGCGCCTGCGTCGTCGCGGCCGGCGCCTCAGTCGCATCGGCCTGCGTCGTCTCGGCCGCCGTCGTTTGGGCGGGCGCCTGCGTCGTGGCCTCGCCTGCCGCCGTCGAGGTGGTTATGCCCCCCCCCCCGTGTCCGAGTTGCAGGCGGACAGGAGCAGGGCAAAAACCATGAGCATTGCGACAAGCGCCGGCGCGATGGTCTTTTTGCCGATTTGCTTTTTAGACATAATGCAATCCTCCCAATAAAATATAAATATGTAAACCCCGCTTGCGGGATGTTACCCAATCTCAGCCCTTGAACGAGCCCACCAAAATGCCCTTCACGAAGTACTTTTGCAGGAACGGGTACGTCGCGAGTATCGGGACGATGGTGACGAATATCTGCGCGGCCTTCGCGGACATGGGCGTGAACAGCTTGCTCGCGTCGCTGGACATGGACAGCAGCTTCTGCATCTCCGAGCTCTGGTTCCTTGTCAGCAGGTTGTGCAGGGCCAGCTGCAGCACGGACAGGCTGGGCTTGTTCGTGTACAGCAGCGCGTCGAACCACGCGTTCCAGTGGCCGACCATGCACCACAGGCCGATCGTGGCCAGAATCGGCTTGCTGACGGGCAGCACGATGCGGAACAGGATCGTGAACTTGTTCGCGCCGTCCAGCATGGCCGACTCCTCGAGGCCGGCGTCCAGGCCCTGGAAGTTGTTGCGGAGTATGATCATGTTGTACACGCTGGCCACGCCCGGCACGATCAGGCTCCAGATCGTGTCGATCAGCCCGAGGTCCCTGATGAGCATGTAGCCGGGTATCAGGCCGCCGCCGAAGAACATCGTGAATATGAAAAACAGCGTGATCCCGTTGCGGAACGGCAGTGTCCGCCTGCTCAGCCCGTAGGCGCAGGCCGAGGTCACGACAAGGCTCAGGCCCGTGCCGACGACCGCGCGGAATATCGTGTTCCAGTAGTTCACGAATATGTCGCCGCTCTCAAATATGACCCTGTACGCGGCTACGGACCACTGGCTTGGCATGAGCTTGAAGCCCACGCTCATGGAGTCGGCCGGCGACGCGAAAGAGCGCATGAGCAGATCCCAGAACGGGTATATCATGCTCACGCACAGAGCCGCGAGGAAGGCGTAGTTCAGCGCGTCGAACAGGCCGAACCGGCCCAAAGCGGCGCTGCCGCCGTCGTTGCCGCCGCCGCGCCCGCGATTGCGGTCGCCGCGGTCGCGGTCGGCATCGGCGGAGCCGCCAAGCGCCGAATCAGACGGCCTGACATCCGCCGCGCCACCCGGCATGGCGCCGGGGCTCGCATCCAATCTGCTTTTTTCCATCAGACTCGCCTCCTTGCCACATTTTTGGCCATCACTTTACCATATGCCAGAGCCTGAGAGCCGCTTGGACGCGAAGTTCGTCACGACCACGAGGCACAGGCCCACGACGTTTTTGAACAGGCCCACGGCGGTGGCCAGGCTGTAGTCGATCCGCCCGTCGCCGCTCGCGTTGCCAAAGCCCAGCCTGTACACATAGGTGTCCAGAATGTCCGCGCTCGAATACACGAGCGGGTTGTACAGGTTGAATATCTGGTCGAACCCCGCGTTCAGAATGCCGCCCACGCTCAGGATGAACAGCACGCTCATGACGGGGAACATCATGGGCAGCGTGATGTTCCATATGAGCCGAAAGCGCTTCGCGCCGTCCATTCTGGCCGCCTCGTACAGCTGCGGGTCTATGCCCGCGATGGTGGCAAGGTAGACGATGCTGCCCCAGCCAATGCCCTGCCAGACGCCCGTGGCTATCAGCACCACCCTGAACCAGGCGTTTGAGTTGAGAAAGTTGACGGGCTGGCCGCCGAGCGCCGTGATGACGTAGTTTATGGCGCCGGAGCTGGGCGACAGCACGTTCTTGAAAATGCCGCCCAGCACGACCCACGACATGAAGTGCGGCAGGTACGATATCGTCTGCGCGGTCTTCTTGAAGGGCTTGTGCCGCACCTCGTTCAGCAGGATCGCGAGCAGCACGGGCGCGGGGAAGCCGAACAGCAGGCGCAGGCCGCTGATCTCGAGCGTGTTCTTCATGATCGTGCCGAAGCTCGACGTGGCGAACAGCTTGCGGAAGTTGAGCAGGCCGATCCACTTGCTGCCGAATATGCCGTCCGCCATCTTGTACTCCTTGAACGCCATCACGATGCCGTACATCGGCACGTAGGAGAAGATGAGCACGAGCGCGGCCATCGGCAGAATGAGCAGGTAGTTTTCGCGGTGCTCCCACAGGCGCTGCAGCAGTGGGCGCGAGCCGTCCGCGGCGGCGGCGGCGTGAGGCGGCGCGCCGGCGCCGGCTGCGGCTTTGGCGACAACCCGCCCCGCTATAGGCTTGATCGCCCGATCCGAAACAGATCTGGCTGAAGCTGGCCCCGCAATTTGGCCGACTTTTTTCATGTGCGCATCTCCCCTCTCTGCCCTTTTTCAGATTCCGGGCGAACCCGGAATGACGTCATTGCCGTTGCGCTATGCGAAGAACGCTATGGTCTTCGCCAGTATGTCGGCCTGCCTCTCCGCCCTCTCGGTGTCCCAGTAGTTCGTCTTGAACTGCAAAAGCCTGGGCTGCAGGCGCTCGGCGACGGGGCACAGGCCCCTCTCCCAGCGCGCGCCTGCCCGCTTTGCCCACTCCTCCCTGCCGAGCAGGTTCATCTCGCGAAACGCCGGCTCGAGATACGTCAGCTGCCATGCCGCGTAGATCCCGTCGCCGCCAAGCTCCATGAACTTGCGCCGAAAGTCGCGCCACGCGACGTCGTCCCTGTCCAGCGCGAACACCGCGGACCACCAGGCGTGGCCGCACTCCGGCGGGACGCGCTGCGGGACGAGCCAGACGGCGGCTTTTGCGGCGCCCGCGATAGCCTCTCCCGCGAGGCGGCGGCACGCGCACAGCTCGTCCAGCCGCTCCAGCTGGGCGCACGCGACGGCGCAGGCGATGTCCGGCATGCGGTAATTCCATCCCAAAACGACGTGCCGCTCGCAGCCGGGATCCTGAATGTCGTCTTTCGTTATGCGCGCCTTGCCCAGGCCGATGCTGCCGTACCCCAGCCCGGAGTACCTGCGCAGCTTGAGCGCGAGCCCGTCGTCGTCCGTCGTCACCATGCCGCCCTCGCCGCTGGTCATGTGCTTGCTGGCCTGGAACGAGAAGCTGGACATGTGCCCGATCGTCCCCGCGAGCCTGCCCCTGTGCGAGCCCAGGAAGCACTGCGCGTCGTCCTCTATCACGGCGAGCCCGTGCCGCCCCGCGACGCCCATGATCGCGTCCATGTCCGGCATCAGGCCGAACAGCGCGACGGGGATGATGGCCTTGGTGCGGGCCGTGACGCGCCTTTCGGCGTCGTCGGCGTCAATGAGGAACGTGTCCGGCCTCACGTCGGCGAACACCGGGACGGCGTTCGCGTGCAGCACCGCGATGGCGGTGGACGACATCGTGAGCGGCGGGACGATCACCTCGTCGCCCGCGCGCACGCCCGCGGCCTCGAGCGCCGCGTGCAGCGTGGCCGTGCCGTTCACCATGGCCACGGCGTGCCGGACGCCCATTTTGGCGGCAAATTCCCTTTCCAGCCTTATCCCGAACCCGTAGTTGCCGGCGGACCGAAACTGCCCGTCCAGCGACTGCATGGCGTATTCCCGCTCCAGCGCGGACACGCGGTCTATTTTCACAAGCTGTTCCTCTCTGTTCGGCGCCGCCTGCTCTTCAGCGCGGCGGCTGTTCCTTTCTGTTCGGCGCCGCCTATTCACAGCGCGGCAGCTGTTCCCCTCCGTTCGGCGACGCCTGCTCCCAGCGCAGCATCAGCCGCATGAGCGTCTTTACGACGACGACCATGCTGTCGATGTCCACCCACTCGTCGGGCCCGTGCAGGTTGCCGCCCGACGGCCCGAACATGACGGCGGGCGCGCCGCCATATTTCTCAAATATCGCCAGATCGCAGGACGCGGACGCCCCGCCGACGACAGGGCTGGCCACGCCGGCGCCCTCCAGGCACTCTTTAATGATCCCTATGCCGGCAAAGCCCGCGTCCGTGAGGCACGGCTCGATATAGTGGTACAGCCGCCTGATGCTCACGCTCGCGTTTTTGAGCTCCGCGTCCTTCTCGGCCTCGGCCGCCAGAAAGCGCTCAAGCTGGGCGCAGACGGCGTCCCCCGTTTCGCCGGGGTACGTCTGCACGACGGCCTCCAGCCAGCCGTCCACCGGGACGGCGAGCTGGCCGTGCTCAAACGCCTCCCCGCTCTTGGCCTTCGTGATGATCACCTTGGCCATCTTCGCGGGATCCGTCCAGAACGGATGCGCGAACTCCGGCCCGCGCCGATAACTTTCAAAGGCGCGCAGCGCCTGCGCCAGCTTTGCCAGACAGAACACAGGGTTTTCCGCGTCCTCGCCGTTGTACGGCATGCCCGCTGTCCCGCCCCGAACCGTGATCTTGACGACGAACGCGCCCACGGCGCCCGAATAGACGGACAGCCACGTCGGCTCCATGTTCACCGCGAACCCGGCGTTGTAGCCCTTCAGCCGCCCGGCCAGCGTGCCGCTGCCGCCAGCGTACTCCTCGTCCGCCACGCTCTCCAGAATGATGTCGCCGGGCGGCGTCCAGCCCGTCGCCTTGAGCAGCTTTATCGCCGTGTACGCCGCCGCCAGCCCGCTTTTCATGTCGCAGGCGCCGCGCCCGTACACCTTGCCGTCCTCCTCCAGCGGCTCGAAAGGCTCGCATTTTGTCCACGGCAGCGGCTCTTTCGGCACCACGTCCATGTGGCCGGAGAGCAGCAGCCCCTTTCCGCGTCCCCCGCCCTTCCAGACGGCCTCGACATTCACGCGGCCGTCAAAGTTCCTGCCGTTGAGAAATTCGGGGTGGTTTTCCATGCCCGGCGCCTCGTCCGGCCGAAACGTCTCCACCTCAAGCCCGATGTCCGCGCAGGCTTGCGCGAACAGCGCCTGCCCCGGCCCTTCAAAGCCTACAGGGGGCTTGTTTTCCGTCGGTATCCTGATCAGCTGTTTCAGGAACTCCACCATCTCGCCCCTGGCGCGATCCGCCATGCCGTCAAGATCCGAAAGTTCCACGCCGCGTTCGCCCATTGCTTTTGACCGTCCATTCTGTGCCTGGCTGATAGTTCACCATCTCCAGCCAACACTGCTAATGCTAAAATCTAAATGCTAAATGTATGAGCATGATTTGCTGTCAGAGCGATATGTGCCCGTCCGGCGGGCGCGTGAGGCGCTCGCTCCCGTTCGGCCCCACGGCCAGCCCGTCCTCGTAGCGCACGCCGAATTCGCCGTCCGCGATCCAGATGTCCACGTTGAGCACCATGTTCTCCCTGAACACGGCGTCCGTCCTGTTGTCCACCCACGGCCCCTCGCACTCCTGCATGCCCGTGCCGTGCGCCGGCCCGTACAGCGCCAGATTGGCGAAGCCGTTGTCCGACAGGCGCCTGTGGAAGTGGTCATACGCCAGCGCGAACGGGGCGCCCGGCCGGATGTCGGCTATGGCCTCGTGCAGGGCCTCAAGGGCTATGTCGCGCATCTGCGCGTGGCGATCGGGTATTTTGCCCAGCGCGACCGGGCGGCATATGTTGCCGCAATAACCGTTGTACTTCGCCCCGAACGTCAGCTGCACCATGTCGTTCTCGCCGATCTGCCTGTCGGTGGAGCGGCACAGGCTCTGGTACGTGTTCGGGCCGGACGTGACCCAGATGGGGTAGCTCGTGCCCTCCGCGCCGAGGCGGTACGCCTCCGCGCGCCAGGCGGCCTCTATCTCCCACTCGGCGGCGCCGGGGCGGACGGCCTCGACGGCCTTCGCGCACGCGGCCTGCGTAATGCGGTACGCCTCCTTGAGCAGGGCGATCTCGCCGGCGCTCTTGATCAGGCGCAGCTTCATCATCAGCCCGTCCGCCGGTACGAGCTCCGCGCCCTTCGCGCCCTCTCTGAGGTCGGCCTCGATGGCGGCGGGCAGGATGTTGCTGTTGGCGACGCCGATCCGCGCGATCGGGAAGCGGGCTCGCCACTCGCCCAGCAGGGCGGCGAAATCCACGGGATCCGTGGGCTTGTCCCAGACGGGCGCGCTGGTTTCCACGTACAGCGGGTGCACGCGGACGTCCGCTATCCGGGAGAACTGCCTCGCGAACTCGTATGACTCCGGCCCGCCGGTCAGCAGCACGGCGTCCCCCTTCCTGGGGACGATGACGCCCGCGAAGTCGAACACGGCCCAAAAATTGCTGAGGTAGCGCACGTTCGCGGACTCGCACTCGCAGGCGTGCGTCACCAGCACGTCGAGGCGAGCCTCCTCCATGGCCTCCTGCACTTTGCGCAGGCGCTCGGCGTACTCGCTTTGCGGAATGGCGAGCCTGGCCTTGGAATTGCGGTCGGGCGGCTGCTGCGTCATGACAAAAACCCCCTGCGTTGTATTTTTGCTAAACAAGCTAAATAATGTATAGCTTTTGCGCGTATTCCAGGCTCAGCTGGAAAACATTGTCCAAAAAATACTTGGCCATGCCGAGCAGGCACGCGCCCCTGTCCAGCCTGGCATAGCAGACGCGGCAGCGGCTCGCGGCCTTGTTGATGGTGGCGAACATGTTCTTGCCGATCTGCTGCAGGAAGGGCTCGCCCATCAGGCTTATCTCGCCCCCGAGCACCACGGTGTCTATGTCCAGGAGATTTATCGCGCTCTCAATCCCGGCCGCCAGGCACCGCGCGGCCTCCGCCGCGACGGCCTCCGCCGCCGGCTCGCCGTTGGACAGCGCGGCGACGAAATCCTCAAAAGCGATATCCGACGCGCAGATTTTTTTCTCCTGCGCGTAGCTCTCCAATATGGCGGGCACGCACACGTACCGCTCCAGGCAGCCGCGCCCGCCGCACTCGCACGGCCTGCCGTTCATGTCGAGCGTCATGTGCCCGATCTCGCCCGCCAGGCCCGTGCTGCCCATGTAGATCTCGCCATTCAGGAATATGCCCGCGCCGACGCCCGCGCCGATGTTCACATACAGCATGTTGCGTATGTCGGAGGGCGAATACGCGGCCTTTTCGGCATATGTGTAAAATATGGACTCGTTGCCCAGCACGACGGGCATGTCCAGCGGTATGGCCTCCAGATAGCTCAGCATGGACTTGTCGCCTTCCACGTGCAACACGGTCGAGTTAAGCTGCCTGTTTTTTCGCCCGATGACTGCCGGCAGCGCGACGCACAGGCCCAGCAGCCTGCCCGGCGCCACGAGGCCGCGCATCTCGTCCAGGCCGCTCTGGATCTCCGCGTTGTAGTCTACGGGCTGGCTCAGCCTTTTCCGCCGCGTGTGGACGACGTTGCACTTTAGGTCGAACAGCTGGCACTGGATGTGCGCGCGGCTGAGCCACGCGCAGGCGATAAACGCGCCCTCCGAGTTTATCCGCAGCAGCTGCGGCCTGCGGCCGACCTTGGCGGTTTCCTCCGCGCCCGCTTCCGCGCCGATCTCCGAAACAACGCCGCCGTCGATCATCTCGTCCACGAGGGAATACACCGTGGTGGGGCTCAGCCCCGATCGCTGGGCCAGCTCCGACCGCGAAACGGCCTCGGAGCGGAGGATGGCGTCGAAGATGAACTTCAGGTTGCTCTCCTTTATGCGCTGCTGGTCTGTGATCGGTTTTTGCTTCGCGCTAATTAACGGCATGGCTCCCCTAAAAAATGTCAGACATGGCGCCCCAAACTCTCAAATCGCTCCAAACTCTCAAATCGCGCAAATATAGCTCTATTGCTTATAGCTCAAATGGCTCAAATATAGCTCTATTGCTCAAATATAGCCCTCAGGCCACCCTGTTTCGCGCAGCTCCGCGTGGAAAGCCTCCCTCTCGGCGGGTTCGAGCCGCTTGAGCGGGTACGTGCAATAGCCCACGTCGTAGCCGATAAGCTCCAGCATGTCCTTGACGCTGTTGACTATGCCGTGCCGGAACAAAAGGCGGATCACCTTGTTCGCCTTGAGCTGCGCGTCCAGGGCCTCTTGCAGGCGGCCCGCCCGGAAGTCCTCGTAAAGCTTCGCGAACAGCCTCGGCATTACGTTGTAGGACGAGCCTATGCCGGCGTCCGCGCCCATGAGCAGACCGCAGACGAGCGTCTCGTCCGGCCCGTTGATGACGTTGATGTCCCCGCCGTTTATGTCCTTGATGCGGCGCATCTCGTAATAATTGTGGCTCGTCCACTTGATCCCGGCTATGCCCGGTATGCGCATGAGCCGCTCGACGGCCTCGGCGTCCGGCGGCGCGCCGGACATCGGCGACGCGTACATGATGATCGGCAGATCCGTGCAGTCGGACAGGGCCTCGTAATAGTTGAAAACCTCGTCCTCGCCGTATGGGTAGAAAAAAGGCGGCACGGACGACAGCGCGTCCACCCCGGCGCGCGCCGCGTGGCGCGCCAGATCCTTGGCGGTGATCAGATCCACCGCGCCGATGTGGTCTATGATTCGGCAGCGCCCGCGCGCGGCGTCAACCACGCACTCCGCGAGGAGCTTTCTGGCTTTTGGCTGCATGACCGCGCCCTCGCCCGTGCCGCCGCATATGTAGAAGCCGGACAGGCCCGCCTCCAGGTGCCACTCGACAAGCCGGCGCAGGGGCCGCTCGCGCACCTCGCCGTCTTCGGACAGCGGGCTGACGAGCGCGCTCATGATGCCGCTGAAAAGTGCGTTGCTTTTTTTACCGTCCATAGCCAAAATATCGCCTCGCAATAAAATAAATATAATTGGCATTTCCAAAAAAGCCCGAACGCTGCAGAACACTGTGGAAGCATGGCATATAATTTATTTCAGTGGCTTTAATAATTTAATTATATAAAAGATTTGCGACTTGTCAAGAGTTTTTTCTAAATTATACAAAATAATTTAACTTTTTTGCTTGCGCTTCTTTGACAGAACTGAGGGCCGCACGGATAATAAAGGGTGCGGCCTAGCAAAAGAAAGTGCTGGCCTATTCCATCAATATGACATCAGCCGCACGACATTCAAATTCGACTTTATACTGACGAGCATTTGAATTTACCATAAACGCGAGTCAGTAATACTCGTTTCCTCTGTCCGACCGCAAATTGCGGTCGGAATTCCCAATCGAACACGAGTATATCTTCTAGCTGCGCTCATCCTAGCGCACACGCCGCCCGCCGCGCCTGTCGCATTGGCATATGCCGTGCCGCGCTGCGCTCATGCTTGCGCCGCCTGCCCTTGTCCCAGCCCCTCCCCGCGCTGCGCTCGCGCCGCCGCTTCTTGCCCGCCGCGCTATTTCAGCGGCGCTATTTCAGCGGCGCGACCTTCCATATCTCGGAGGCGTACTGCCGGATCGTGCTGTCGCTCGAAAACGCGCCGGACTGCGCGATGTTGGCGGCCGACATGGACAGCCACCTCTTGCGGTCCCTGTACAGCTCGTCCACCTTTTCGTGCGCCTTCGCGTAGCCGTCAAAATCCTTCAGCACGAAAAACTCGTCGTTGTAGTCCAGCAGCGAGCGCCTTATGTTGCCAAACTCGTGCTTGGGCGCGCCCACGTTGTCGAAGAAGCCGCTCGTCAGCTGGTCCACGACCCGCTTGACGCGCTCGTCCGCCGAATATATGTCCAGCGAGCTGTAGCTGTGGTTGGCGTAGTACGTCAGCACGTCCTCCACGGTCAGGCCGAACGTTATGAAATTGTCCTCGCCGACCAGCTCCTTTATCTCGATGTTCGCGCCGTCCATCGTGCCCACCGTGATCGCGCCGTTCATCATGAATTTCATGTTGCCCGTGCCGGAAGCCTCCTTGCTGGCGGTCGATATCTGCTCGCTGACGTCGGACGCCGGGAACACGAGCTCGGCGACGGACACGCTGTAGTTCTCCAGGAACACCACCTTGAGCCTGCCCTTCACGCGCGGGTCGCCGTTCACGATGGACGCGAGGGACGTTATGAGCTTTATGACGCTTTTCGCGTAATAGTAGCTGGGCGCGGCCTTGCCGCCTATGATGAACGTGCGCGGCACCATGTCGATGCCGGGGCTGTCGATTATCTCGTTGTACATGTGCATTATGTGCAGCACGTTGAGCAGCTGGCGCTTGTAGGCGTGTATGCGCTTTATCTGCACGTCGAATATGGATGCGGGGTCCACCTTGACGCCGGTCGTGTCCGCGATGTAGGCGGCCAGCCGCTCCTTGTTCTGCCGCTTTATGCGCTCAAGGCCGTCGCGCACCTGCTTCTCGTCCTTGTACACGGCCAGCTTGCCCATGAGCGCCGGGTTGTGTATCCAGTCCTCCTTGATCGTGTCGGTCAGCAGCTCGGCGCAGCTCGGGTTGGCTTTCAGCAGCCAGCGCCTGTGCGTTATGCCGTTCGTCTTGTTGTTGAACTTTTCGGGGAAGAACTCGTAAAACCGCTTCAGCACGTCCTTCTTCAGAAGCTCCGTGTGGACGGCCGCGACGCCGTTCACGCTGAAGCTGCCCACGACGGCCAGATGCGCCATGCGAACGAAGCCGTCGCCCACGACGGACATGTCGGCGATCCTGCCCCAGTCGCCCGGATATGCGCGCCACAGCTGCTCGCAGAAGCGGCGGTTGATCTCCTCGACAATCATGAATATGCGCGGCAGGAGCTGCTTGAACACGTCAACGGGCCATTTCTCCAGAGCCTCTGGCATGATGGTGTGGTTCGTGTACGCGATGGTGCGCGTCGTGATGCTCCACGCCTCGTCCCAGCCGAAGCCCTCCTCGTCCATGAGTATGCGCATGAGCTCCGGTACGGCCAGCGCCGGGTGCGTGTCGTTGATGTGTATGGCGATGTAGCTGGGCAGGCTGGAAAGGCTCTGCATCTTTTTCTTGTAGCGGCGCACGATGCTCATGAGCCCCGCGGACACGAAGAAATACTGCTGCTTGAGGCGCAGGATCTTGTTCTTGTAGTTCGAGTCGTCCGGGTACAGCACCTCGGATATGGCCTCGACGGAGTATTTGTACGAAACGGCGTCCGTGTAGTTTCCGTGGCTGAACGAGGCGAAATCAAACGAGCTGTTCAGCGTTTCGGCGCTCCACAGCCGCAGGTTGTTCACCGTGTTCGCTCTGTAGCCCACGATCGGCGTGTCGTAGGGGACGGCGAGCACGGGCTGGTAGTCCTCGTGGACGGCCTCCAGGCTCCCGTCCGGCTTCTCCTTCATGTAGGCGTTGCCGCCGAACTTCACGATGACGGCCTTCTCAGGCTTCCTGATCTCCCAGGCGTTCGCCTCGCGCAGCCAGTTGTCGGGCAGCTCGACCTGGTAGCCGTCGATGATCTTCTGGTTGAACAGGCCGTACTTGTACCTTATGCCGCAGCCGTGGCCCGGTATGGCCAGCGACGCCATCGAGTCGAGGAAGCACGCGGCGAGCCTGCCGAGGCCGCCGTTGCCAAGCCCCGCCTCCGGCTCCATCGAGCACACCTCGGCGAACGATATGCCAAGCCCGCCGAGGCCCTCCTTGCACACGTCCAGAGCGTTTATGTACAGCAGGTTCTGCTCGAGGAACTTGCCGATGAGAAATTCCAGCGAGAAGTAGTACACCTGCTTTATCTTCTTGCCAAGATAGCGGTTGTTCGTGTTAACCCAGGTTTCCATGACGGACTCCCGGACCATGTTGGCGATCGCCGTGTACATCTCCGTCTTGGAGGCTTCCTCTAGCGTTATGCCAAACAGCGAGCTTATTCGCCGCTTAAATTCCCGCTGAAATGCCGCCTTGTTTGAGAACATGTCTGACTATACCCCCATTGTGTTAAAATCTATAAGCATAAGACTAATTTATCACCAAAACAGCCGCATAAACATAAATTAATCATGAAGTACACATTAATTATATGCGCCCTCTATATGCGCCCGCCTTAAAAGGGCGGCACGAACGGCTAAATGATGGCGGCGGCGCAAAGGTTGGCTTCCGCGTAGGCGCGGGCCTGCTTCACGCAGCACTGCTCCGCCAAATGCCCGGCCAGCTCGTCCGTGAGCTCGTCCACGCGCAGCAAGGCGTTGGACAGCCCGCTGTCCGAAACGTACAGCTTTTTGTTTTTGCGGATGATCTTGCCCGCGTTGGGCGAATAGTTCTCCAGCGATGTCTTCCGCAAGCTGGCGCTGCCAGTGCAGAAGGCTGCGGGCGGCAAAATATTCGGGATAGCCTCCGACGAGCAGGTATTCGTAGAGCAGGCGGCGGACCGCCGCCTTTTCGCCCTCCAATTCCGATATGCGCGCCCTGACGTCTTCGGCGTATTTCACAGGCTCGTCAGCATATCCTATTTCGCCATGCGGTAGATGTTCAGCACGTCCTGCCAAAGCAGCGGCCTGATGGCGCCGATCGCCGACTCCTTGCCGTATTCGGCGCGCGTCGCCTTTTTGGCCATGAACTCAAGCTTGTCCTCGCCGATCCCCATGTCCGAAAGCGTGGCGGGCAGGCCCAAAGCCGCGAAGAAGGCGCGCAGGCGGCGTATCCCCTCTTTTCTGATGGCCTCCGGCTCCCTGTAGCTGCCGTCCGCGACGCCCATGACGTTGACCGCGAACTGCGTGAACATCGGGATGTTGCTCTTATAGGCGTATTCCATCCAGAACGGCGTCAGCACG
>JAISFK010000317.1 GCA_031263625.1 Clostridiales bacterium | reverse complement strand
ATAATCGGTGAGCGAGGAGAAGCTGACCATATGGCTCCAGATTTCATAAGCGTCGGGAACGGTGACCATCATCATTTCGCCGAGTTTTTCGCCGCAGTAATCGCCAAAGCGCGCGCTCCGCCCCGCCTCAAGCTCGGTAATTTCGTAGTCCGCCCCCAGCCAGACGTCTTTGTTGAAGCTGAAGGTCGAATCCTGGCTCAGATAGTAGACCAGCATCTCGCTCATCTCCGAATGCAGGTCGTCCGCGTCGCTGAAATAATCAAGCGCGCGCGGCGCGGCGTTCGTGATGGTTATGGCGAGATCCAGCTCGGCCGGGCCGCGCACCGTGATTTTGGGGACGAGCGAGTATTGCGCCGCCTGCCCGGCAGGGGCCGCTTGGCCTGCTGCGGAGGCGGCCCGCCCGCTGGACGCGCCGGCAGACGCGCAAACTGGCGCCGCCGGGAAAAAGGCCGCGAGCAAGGCCGCCGCGACGGCAGCTACGAGCACCCTGGCCGGCCTTGGGCGTTTCGCGATCGCAGGCAGCGAGGCCGCAGACAAGATAGACAAGATAGACAGCATAGACGGCAATTCCTCTCCCGCGTTGGCGTCCCGCGCCGCCGCGCCTAAAATTCATGCCATAATTTTGCGTCGTGCTATTTATCCGTTGTTTTTTCGTGCTGAACAGCGGCAGCGTGAATTTCTTCGATGCTTTTTTCGGCCCACAGCTTGCGCTGCCATTCCGTATAGTCGAAAGTATCCCGCTTAACCATGCAAATAAAGCGTTCGGCGTCCAGCGCTCCTAGCGTGGACAGCAAAGCGTCCATAGCTTCGACGCGCACGACATTATCCGTTCTCAAGCTAATTCCTCCGTTTCTCTGACGAAATCTATCGGATTAATGATTTTAATGTTTGCGATGTGCTTGTTTATCAGTTTGCTGTCTGTCGTAATAAAATACTCACAGCCGCTTTTGAGAGCGCAGGCGATATGCAGAGCGTCTTTCGCCTTAATACCTGTTTTTATGATTTCCTGCCCCAATGACAATATATCATCTGATGACGAACAGTATTCGTCCGCGATGCCTTTCCAAGGCGTAATAGCGTTTTTCTTGTCCTCATAGGGATTATCGTTGTTCTCATGGTCAAGCATATATGACCAGACTAAGGAATATTTCCCGGCGCGGACACCTGCCTGAACATATAGCTTCGCTTCGGTTTCCAATCGGATTTTCACTTGCTCCTGATTGTCGAACGGCCGATTGTAACTGCAATTATCCAAATATATCCTCACGGCATCCACGCTCCCATAGCTATAGTATACTAACATTGCCGCCCCGTTGCAAAGATAAAATATACGGATTTTAATTACACGCCAACACGCCAACACGCGGTGTCTATTCAGGGCATCCCTAATTATAGTGACACAATGTAAGTTTGTCAGGCTAATTGAAAAACACGATCACTATTTCGCGCGAGCTGCCGATCCATTCGATCTCGCAGCCGAGGTTTTCGGCGGCGAAGCGTATGGGCAGCAGCGTGCGGTCGTTGACTATCGCCGGGGCCACGTCCATCTGCTTCGGCGCGCCGTCGGCCAGGATGTCCTTGCTGTCCAGCCACATCGCCACGGTGCGCCCGCCATAGGCCAGGTCGATCTTCCGCTCGCCGGCGTCCCAGCCGACGACGCCGCCCATCGCCTCGACGATGGCGCGGATCGGCACCATCGTGCGGTCGCTGATCAGCGTCGGGGCCGTGCCCCTGCCGGGGTCGATCTCGCGCTCCTCGCCGTTGACCGACATGAGCGGCGAGTCTATGGCCATGAGTATGTAGCCCTTGCCCGCGCCCGTCCCGCCCAGGATGTCGCCGCCGGCGGTCGCCTCGGCCGCCGGGGACTCGTCGCCCAAAGCGCCGCCCGCGAGCACCTCGCGCACGGAGTAGGCGTATTTTTTGCCCGGCTCGACGTTGACATCTACGAACGCCGCGCCGGTGGCAAGCTCGGCGATCACGGCGCCGTCGCGGTAAATCCGAAACCCCGTGCCGGACGTCAGCGCGGGGAGCGCTATGCGGATGCCGGCGGCTATGGGGCTGGCGGCCACGCCCTGCGACGGGGCGGCTCCGGCGCCGCCCGCCGCCGCGCCGGAGCCGCCGCCGCCGAGCGACAGCTTGTACGAGCCGGCTTCAACTGTGTTGTTATACCTACTCGTAATATACACCCTGATATAGTATTTTCCGGCATCGGGAAAATTCACATCCCAAGAGCCCTTGTACGACTGATCCAATTTGCTTTCCGCTGTTGCAAAATACCAACTGCGCTCTTGCTCATTGATCACTCTGTTGGTCAATGAACTGTCGTAGATCTCTATCGAGGCGCGCAACTCGCACTCAAGCGACATGGTGGCAAGCGTTTCGGACGGCACGTCCAGCACATACCAGTCAATGTCGCGCTGGAGATCTTCGTTGGTCGCCGTTTTCATCGTGTCGCGCAGGCCGTAGATGACGCCGGAGGCGGAACGCCCGAGCGCGAGCGACATAGCCGTTTCGGGCGATTCGTTCGGCTCCTTGTCCTCGCCGAAGCGGGACTGCGCCTTGACGGCCGAGGCGGAGACATTTGCCGGGGCCATGTTATTACCACCGTTAACTAGCTGCAAATAGTATTTGCCCGAGTGCAGGTAAGCCTCTTTTTCCAATACATATGTCTTGTCCAGATCCCGCCGCGTGGCCTTGCCGAGCGTCGCGATCTTCTCGCCCGACTTGTTGAAGACAAAAACTTCAAAATCATCGCCATTGGTCAGTTCCCGCGTGAAAGTGAACGCGTAGTTCCCGTCTTCCGCAGGGCTGAAGGAGAACAGTGCCTCGCCGCCATAGCCATAATCGCCAATGTCGGTGAACGGCGCGCTGGCCAGCGAGCCGCCCAGCGTGATTGGGGTCGCGGCGGCGGTGCCCGTCGCGGCCGCTGCCGGAGGCGCCGGGACAAAAGCGACGAGCATGGCCGCCGCGAGAGCTGCCGCCGCGATAGTCCTTGCGGCGGCAGCTGTGGCAGCGGATGCGGTGGCAACGGCTCTCGCGGCGATGGCGGTTGCGACGGCTATTGCGCAGGCAGCGAGCGCCCTGCCGGATTTTGCGGTTTTTGCGAATGTGAACATAACGTTTCCTCCGTGATGGCTGTTCTTTTTTTGGTTCCGGGACAAGCCCGGAATGGCCCGAAATGGCCGCTGGGATTCGGAATGGCCATGCGTGTCTGCGTGGCGCCGATCAATGCGCCGCTTCCCCATTCGGCGCCGCCCCGCTCTCCGGCGGGCCGAGCCGCAAAACCCGCCGCCGCTCCCCTATTTGCTCGGCGGCGGGTAGCGGTAGCGGTAGCGCCGCAAAAGACGTTGCCACTCCCCTGCTTTCCCTCAGGCCGAGCCGCAAAACCTGCCGCCGCTCCCCTATTTGCTTGGCGGCGGCCGCGTCTCGCCGCTCCCCTGCTCTCTTGCGCGCCGCGCCGCAAAACCCGCCGCCGCCCACCTATTTCGCTTGGCGGCGGGCTGTGCAACAAAACACGTTGCCGCCGCCCTGCTTTCCCGCTGGCCGCTCCGCAAAACCCGCCGCCGCTCCCCTGCTCTGCTCTATCCTGCTCTACTCTCCCACGGGCTGCGTGTAAAACACTATGATTATCTCCCGCGTCGCGCCTATCCACGCGATCTCGCAGCCGGTGTTCTCGGCGACGAAGCGCAGCGGCAGCATGGTCCTCTCGTTTATGATCTCGGGCGCGACGTCCATCTCCTTGGCCGCCCCGTTGGCCGTGATGGACTTGTTCCCGATCCTCATGCTCACGGAATACTCGCCCGTGTCGAGCGAAACCGTGCTGGTGGCGCCCTCCCACCCGACCTCGCCGCCCATCGACTCGATGATCGCCCGGATCGGCACCATCGTGCGCTCGTTCAGGAGCATCGGCGACGTGCCGCGCCCAGGGTCGATCTCCTGGTAGGCCTCGTCCACGAGCATCTTCGGGTCGTCGATCTTCATGAGGATGAAGTGCTTTTTCTTCGCCGGCGGCGCCGGGACGATGACCGCCGTGACGGCCTCGACCGCGCTGCCCCTTGGGCCGATCCGCTCGGGCGTCAGCTCCATTGTCGCCGCGTCAAAGCTCGCCTCCGCCTCCACCGCCGCGATCGCGTACCAGTAGCTCGTGTCGGGCTCGACATTCACGTCAACGTACTCCTTCGTGGAGAGCGGGAAATCCGTGATGGATATTCCCTCGTCGCCCGCGCTTGCGCCGCGGAATATGCGGTATCCGAGCGCGTTGCCGCTCGGGGCCCAGCTGAGCTTGACGCCCAGCTCCGTCACGACCGCGGACAGCTCGATCCCGTTCACGCTGGCGGGAGCGCCCCCGCCGCCCGGCGCGGCCGTGCCGCCTGTCGGATCGCCCGTCGGATCGCCGTTTTGCCCGCCTGTCGGGTCGCCCGTCGCGCCGCCGTTGCCGCTCGGCTCCCCTGCCGGATCGCCGCCCGGCGCAACCGCACCGCCCGCCGGGCTGTCATCCTGCGCGACAGCCGTATAGTCCGGATCCGGCTCCAAAATGTCCTCTGCGTCCGCCTCAAGCCCCTCCGCCACAATCGCGGCCTCCGAAACCACCGGCTGCAGGCTCCACAGCTGGCCCGCCGCGCCCGTGCTCGCCGCCAGCTTCACGTCGCCGCCCGCCGCCGTGAGCGCGGCGCCCGTGTTGTCGGACGGGTGTATGACATACGCGTCGCCCTTCGCCTCGAACTTCCACAGCTGCGTCGCGTGGTTCGTGACCTGCCAGAGCGTGACGTTCTGGCCCGCCGCGCTCGACCCGGAGGTGTACACGTTCAGCACGCGCCCGGACGGGCTGAGCGCGGACGTCACGCGGTACGAGGCCCCGGATTTCGCGACGCTCCACACTTGGGCGCTGCTCCCCTCGTTCGAGGCGGCGGCGCTCACGTTGCCGCCGTCCTTGTCCGACGTGGCGTTCAGGCTCTGCGCGGCGTTCACAAAGCGGTAGTCGCCCTCCGCTATGTCCTGGTAGACGACGGCCGTGTTGCTGAACGCCGGGCGTATCACGCCCCAGAACACGCTCTGGCCGTATTTCGCATACGACATGCTGTGCGCCTTGTTGACCACCAGGCCCTTCAGCGTGATGGTCTTGTGCGTCTTGGCGTTGTAGTGCGTGCCCGGCTTTGAGCTGCTGCCGAATTGATCCACGACCGTCATTTTGCTCGCGTTCGCGGAAATAATGACGGCCACATGCCCCAGCGTGCTGCCGGAGTAGCCCTTCGACCACACCGCGATGTCGCCCGGCTGCGCGACGAACCCGGACGAATACTTGATCCTCGTGAAGCCGGACGGCAGCTTGTTGCTCACGTAGGCGCTCGCGTTGCCGCCGCCGCCCGACACGCCGAGATGCTGGTAGTACACGCGGATGAAGTCCACGCACTGCGCCGCGTATGACCCGTCGTAGTCCACCGCCTGCCCGCCCGCCATGCCTTTCACCCACTGCACGGCCTCCGCCTGCGTCCGCGTGCTCGCGGCGAACGCGGGCGCGGCCGGCGCGGCGGCCAAAGCCAGCGCGATGGCCATAATAACTGCCAGCCCCGCCAGCCCCGCGTTTTTGCGTTTCATCGTCTTCCCTCTCATGCTCATGCTCTTAGCCTCCATTCGTTTTTTTGCCGGCAGATCCGGCCCGTTTGAGTTCCATTGCCAATGCGTTCGATTGCCGATGTGTTTCATTGCCGAAGCGCTCCATTGCCGTTGCGATCCATTTGTACTCATTTGTTCGGCTTTTATTTCGTTTTCTCTTTATGTTACATAAAAAGCCGGCGCTAATGTTCGTCTGCGGCAAAATTTGCAGGAAAAACTGCAAAATTTGCAGCTTTTTGTTTTTCGTTGTCGTCATTCCGGCGTAGAGCTGTCGCCCGCGTTGATGAATCTCATGTTGTTATCGCCGTCCCAGAATACGCCGAAATCGAAGGCTTGCGCCCGGATCGTTATTATTATTCCGTTTACCGTATTATTTCCCGCTCAATATCTCGTCCATACCGGTTATTGC
>JAISFK010000031.1 GCA_031263625.1 Clostridiales bacterium | reverse complement strand
CCGGCACACGCTCATTCCCAGGCCGGACACCGAATGTCTGGCGGAGCATGTCATTCGCCTGGCCAGGGCGCATTTTTCGCGCAAGCTGTCCGCTGGCGCCCTGCGCGTGCTGGATCTATGCACGGGCTCCGGCTGCGTGGCGATCAGCATCGCCCATTATCTGGAAGGCGCCGCCGTCGTTGCGGCCGACATTTCGCCCGGCGCCCTTGCGGTCGCCGAAGAAAATGCGGCCATCCACAAGCTGTCAGGCAGGATAGCGTTTCGCCGGGGCGACATGTTTGGCGCGCTCGCGCAAGAAACGGGAAAAACTGAAAAAGCGGAAAAATTTGACATAATATGCGCCAACCCGCCGTACATACCGAGCGGCGAGCTGGCCGCCCTCCCGCCGGACGTCGCGCTGTACGAGCCGCGCTCGGCGCTGGACGGCGGGGAGCGGGGCGTGGACTTTTACAAGGCGATAGCGGCGGGGGCCCTGCCGTTTGTCGGCCAGCCGGGCTTTGTCGCGGTGGAAGTCGGCGCGGGGCAGGCCGCCGAGGTTTCAGGCATTTTTTCCGAAAATGGCTGGCGGGACGTCGCCGCAGTAAAAGATATCCCCGGCGTCGAGCGCGTCGTCTGCGCGCGCGGCCCGGCGCCTGCAGCCGGCGCGGCGCCCGCATAATCACGCCTCGCAACTATGCGACAAGCGGGCGACAGCGGGCGACAAGCTTATTTTATACTGACGAGCATTTGAATTTACCATAAACGCGAGTCAGTAATACTCGTTTCCTCTGTCCGACCGCAAATTGCGGTCGGAATCCCAATCGAACACGAGTATAATACCCCAATTTGCTGTTGCAATCCAGCTAAAGCTGTGCTATAAATGATAACAAATTCAAAACGCCCGCTTGCCCGGCGGCACGACTGTGCGGCTTGCGCGCCCGGCTGCGACGGCAGTGGGAGAAAAAGGGGGTACAGAATGGAAAAGGCAGTCAGCGCAAACACTAGGAGGCTGGTTTTTCTGGCGTTGCTCACCGCAATCGTGATCGTCCTGCAAATGCTTGGCGCCTTTGTGCGCTTCGGCCCGTTCCAGATAGCGCTCGTGCTCGTCCCGATCATCGTCGGCGCGGCTATGTGCGGCGTGCTGGCGGGCGCGTGGCTCGGCGCGGTTTTCGGGCTCGTCGTGTTGCTGAACGGCGACGCGGCCCCGTTTTTGGCCATCAGCATACCGGCGACGGTCGCCGTGGTTCTGCTCAAGGGCATTGGCGCCGGGCTCGCCGCCGGGCTCGCCTACAGGATGGCCTGCAAGATGCTCGCGGCGCGCACGAATAGGCAGGCCCTGGCCGTGCTCGCCGCCGCCGTGGTATCGCCGATCGCCAACACGGGCATATTCCTGCTCGGCGGCTGGGCGTTTTTCATGCCGACAATCACCGAATGGGGCGCGGCAGCGGGCTTTGGGAGCGCGGGCGCCTATATGCTATTGGGGCTGGCCGGCCCTAACTTCATCATTGAGTTTGTCGTGAACGTCGCGCTCAGCAGCGCGATCTTCCGCATTGTCAGAATCGGCGAAAACATGCTCGGCGCGGGCGGCAGAAAATAGGGGCAGGAAATAGGGCGGCCGACGGAATGCGCCGCTCAGGGGTTGCGAGGACGCGAGGACGCGCTCCCGGCTGCGCGGGCGCGGCGCGTCAGTTGCGGGGGTCGCAACCCATTGAGGCCAGCATTGCCGCCAGCCTGTTCAGCGGCAGGCCGACGACGTTGAAGTAGCACCCGTCGATGCGCTCGGCCAGCAGGGCGCCCATGCCCTGTATCGCATACGATCCGGCCTTGCCAAACGGCTCGCCTGTGTCGAGGTAGCGCTCAATGAGCGCTTCGCTCAGATCGGCTATTTTCACTTTAGTCATCGCAAAATCGGCCAGCGCGGCCTGCCGCGACCCGGCGCCTTGCGGATCGCCCGCCATTCCGACGAGGGCCAGCCCCGTGTACACCTCATGCCACGCGCCGCTCAATGCGCGCAACATTCGGCGGGCGTCGCCTCTGTCCGTCGGCTTGCCAAGTATTTCGCCGCTCGGCGATACGACGGCCGTATCCGCGCCGATTATGATGCAGTCGAAAGGCCCAAGAACGGCGGGCGGCGCGTTTGCGCCGGATGTGCCGGATGTGCCTGTGAGTGGCGCGTTTGCGCCGGATGTGCCCGCAAGCGGCGCGTTTGCGTTGCCAGTGCGCGGGGCAAGCGCATTTGCGCCAACAGCGCCCGCAAACAAGGCGTTTGCGCCAGTTGCGCCCGCGAACGGCATGTTTGCGTCGGCGGCATCTGCGATCAGTGCATTTGCGCCTGCAACGCCCGCAAGCAGCGCGTTTGCGCCGCCAGCGCCCGCGAGTGGCGCATTTTCGTCTGATGCGCCGCCAGCCGGGAACAGCGCTCTTTGGGCGGCGCGGGCTTTTTTCATCGCCGTGCGCATGACATACTGCTCGGCTGTCTGCGAGCCGTCCGCCGTTTCGTCCGCGTCCGTCGCGCAGACGTCAAATTCAAGTCCTATTTGCTTCATAAGCGCCGCGCGCCTCGGCGACGCCGACGCCAGAATCAGTTTCGCCATCATGCGCCCCCCGCGCCCATCGTCCGCGCTGCGGGCACATGTCCCGCGCGCGCAACCGGCCGCCCTCAAGCTTTTGCAAAAGCAGCTTTCCGCTTTCGCCCGCGCTCTCACCCACAACCGCGCTTGCGGCCGCCGCCATTTTCCAAGAATCTGCACAGCATGGCCGCGACCTTGGCGCGGATGGCTGTCCTGCCAGATCGAACACGGTTCTATCGCAGGCGGCGATTATGATTGTACCGTCACGCTGAATCCATATATCTCTTTCACGTCTTCCACAGTCGGCATATCGAAGAAAACGGGCTTTATTTTCGGATACCGCTCTGGCGGCTTGGCATTTATTCCGGTCGGTATGTATCCCTTGATGCGGTCGATAAGCATCCTGCGCTCCTTGGGCTTCAGCTTTTTCGGGGGATTGACCACGAGCAGCAAAACTATCGGCTTTTTAAACTCCTTGCCGCTTATAACCCAGCGGAACATGCTGTCCTTGAACTTCATGCCCATTTCAAGAGGAAACGCCGCCGCAGGGTCGCTTAGCATTAGATAATCGCTTTTCTGCCGCCGCTCCATCGCCGCCTGGATTTTCGCGTCGCCGGAGGCGTTGGCGTAATTCTTCGCTTCGATGAAAAACTGGTTGTCGCTGTCCTCAGCAACAAAGTCAACAATCTTTAGCCCATGGCAGTGCCATTCGGCAGTATCGTATTCTTCGGCATGGAGAAATCCGGCAAAGTCAAATCCCAATTTGCCGCTTTCGTCATATAAAATCATTGTAGCTTTACCCCCGCGCTCGCCGCAGCCGCTTGAACGGAGCGCCTCAATAGCACATCGTCCGCCTCGTCAATTACGCTTCGCGGCAATGTTTCGTAGTTATCCGCGACGTCAGCGACTATCCGGCCGCCTTCTTTCCGCAGGTTAAGGTAGCGCAGCGTGTTTTCCGGCTGCTTGCTAAGCTCTATCCACCGGGCCACATCAAAGCTGTGCGTAGCCGCGAAAATCTGAACGCCGCCGCGTTGGAGTTCAAGAAGAATGTCCGCAAGCGCCGGTATTAACTCAGGGTTCATGCTCTCTTCCGGTTCGTCCCAGAAAAGAATGCTGCCAGCTTCAAGCAAGCCATTTCGGAGCAGCTTCCAGAGCAAGCCAAGCTTGCGGAACCCGCTTGCTTCAAGCGAGAACGGCACTTTGCCAATGTCTGGCCTGACAATATAGAATTTGTCGTTTTCGTAAAAAACCTCGCCGCCAATAACATTTTTGATTCGGTCCAAGACCTTTTCGGCGTTAGAAGTTATTTTGCGCGTCTCGCCCAATTCGGCCTTTGAAAGCACGTCAATAAGCGTCTGGTCAAAAGGTATTTTGCGCTCATTATTCAAAGCAAGCAGAGTCTCGGAGTGCGATAGCATCTCTTCTGTCGGTATGTAAACGCCATCCGGCGTCAATGTGTTCCTTATTTCGACTGTAACTTTATCATACATCTGCATTGCTGGCTGGCTAAATTTTTCTTGATTAGCAACGTGGGGAACTTGCTCAGGCGAATCCTTATAAACCCACTCAATGGGCGCGCTATTGCTGAATAAGCATTTTATTGAACAATACCCAAGATTGTCGCCTGCGCCGAAGTATGGCAAAACGAATTTTTTTACGGAATCCGCACTCGAATCGCTCTCTTTCCGCGCGCACGCCGCATACATCAATTTCATCAGCGTCGTTTTTCCCGTCCCGTTCCCGCCGATAAGAACATTGACGCCAGGGCAGAAGTCCTCCGCGAACTCGCCTTTGAACACAAGGAAATCTTTTATCTCCACTCGCGCAATCGCGTTTGTCATGGCAGCAGCCTCCTGCGTTTTTTCAATTTGGTTTTCGGCAGGTCTTATTTATTGCCGCTCCCTGCCCCTACCATTCAATCAGCGCCTTCAGCAAAAGGCGCCGCATATGTTTCGCGCCGCTTCATTTTGTCGCGCATTAATTAGTACCTTATTTTACCCGTTTTCGCGCATTTTATCAAGACAATGCCAATGCCGCTCGCAACGCGGGCGCGGCGCCGGCTGGGCCGCAAAATCCAGCCCTGCCGGCGCCGCGCACCTGCTGTGCCTTATGATTGCTTTATGCTGTAGCGCCGCGCGCCGATTGTGCCTAGTCGCCTTATGCCGTGCGCCGCGCGCCTGTTGTGCCTTATAGTTGCTTTATTCTGTGGCGCCGTGCGCCGATTGTGCCTAGTCGCCTTATGCCGTGCGCCGTGCGCCAAAAATCTGCCTTGCTATGGCGCCGCTGCGCTCTGCGGCGCTATTTCGCCCACTGCCCGTTGCCACTTGCCCACTTTTGTCCACTGCCCACTGCCTGCCTGCTACTTGCTACCCACTGCCCACTGCCTGCCGCCTATTTCGCCGCTTCCAGGAATCGGTGCAGCATGGCCGCGACCTCGGCGCGGGTGGCTGTCCCTGCCGGGTCGAACGCGTTCCCCGGCTTGCCGCTGACGACGCCGGCCCTGTGCAGCGCCTCGACCGCCGCCCGCGCGTAGCCCGCTATGCCGGCTTCGTCGCCGAACGCCGCGTAGCTTCGCGCCTCCGGGAGCGCCGCGCCCGTCTTCTCCGCGTAGCGGTGGAGCAACGCCGCCAGATCCTGCCGCGTGATGCTGCCGTCCGGGTCGAACCTGCCGTCGCCGACGCCTGCGGCGATCCCGCTCTCCCTCGCCCACTCGACATACGGCGCGTACCATGCGCCGGCGTCCACGTCCACGAACGCGCCGCGCCCGCTGTAGCTCGCCGCGCTCGCGCTCGCTCCCGCGCAGCGCCCCAGCACCGTGACCATCATGCCGCGCGTCATGGCCAGCCCCGGCGAGAACAGCGTTTCGGCCGTGCCGTCCATGAGCCCCGCGCCGTACACGTACTCCACATCGCCGAAGAACCAGTCTGCCTCCGCCACGTCCTCAAACGCGAATCCGTCGTAGCCCACGGCGTACAGCGACAGGTGGGCTGGCCGGAAGGACACCTCCCTGTCGCGGGCGCTGTACGTGCTCGGCTGCCTCTCCAGCCGCCCGTCGTCCGCCACGTACCACACGGCCACGGGCACCCTGCCGGAATACGGCAGCGTGACCGCGAGCTCGCCGGCGTAGCTGTGTATCTGCTCCCCGCCGGAGTATACGGAGATGTCAAAGGTTTCCAGCGCCTGCGCCCGGCCTGAGGCCCGCGCCGTGGCCGTCACCCGCGCCGCGGCCGCCCCTCTTGCCGAAGATGCCGTTTGCGCCCCCGCCGAGCCCGAATCCTGCGCCGTGGCAGCCGTTCCCTGCGCCCCCGCCGAAGCCGACGCTTGCGCTGAGGCCGCCCCCTGCGCCCCCGCCGAGCCCGACACCCGCGCCAGGGCTGCGGCCTGCGCCGCCGTCAGCTCCCTTGACGCAAGCTCTTTCACCTCGAACGTGAGCTCCGGCCCCCGCGCCTGCGCGACCAGCGAGCGCACGGCCCTGCCGTCGAGCGTGACGGCGCCGCGCGGGAATATGACCGTGATCTTCAGGCCGCCATCGGCGATGTCCGACAGGCCGCTCTTGGGCGTGAATGTCACGGAATTGGCGCCCTCTGCCCGCGATGCGTCGAACGAGGCCGCGCCGCCGGCGCCGTTGCCGATGATTTCGCTCACCTTGTCGGCGGGCAGGCTGATCGTGACGTTCCCGCCGTCCTCCGCGTATTCAAGCGTCACTTTCCCGTTGTCGGCCGTGACCTCGCCCGATCCGGCGCCATCGCCCGCGCCAGTGCCATCGCCCGCGCCTGCCGCGCCCGCTCCGGCATTTGCTCCCGCTCCCGCTTCTGTGCCTGCGGGCGGGATTGAGGGCGCGGCCGCGCCCCCCGAATTGGGGCTGTCCGCCGGCGAGCTGGTATCCTGCTCCGCTATGTACGCCGCCTCGATGGCCACGTCGCCCGCCGGCATTTTGATCGTGCCGGAAATGCCCGCGGGGAGCGCGACGCTGGGGCCGGCCGTCTGCGTCCAGTTGCGGAAGCGCTGCCCGGAGCCGGGCGCGTCGGCTGCGACGGCCACGGTGGCGCCCGCCGCGAAGGCGCCTGCGCTCTGCCCGCCGTGCTGGCCGTCGGATATCGTGCCGTTTTTCACGGTCAGCGCCGCATACCGCAGCGTGACGGGCGCGATGGCGCTGACGCTCCGCACCGTCTTCTCGCCCGTCGCGCCGCTGTTCGTGTTCGTCACGGCGCACCAGTAGTTCAATGTGCCGGGCGCGGCCTGCTCGGCCGGCGCCGCGTAGGACGCCCCGTTCGCGCCTGGGATGGCCGTGCCGCCGCCGGCGCCGTGCTCCGCGGGCGAGCCCGTGTACCATTGGTACGCCAGCGTCCCGCCGTCGCGCGACTCGGCCACGATCGACAGCGCGTACTCCGCCCCGACGAAGCCCCCGGATATGGCCGCCGGATTCGTGACGATCCGGGGGGCCTGCGCGTTGACGGGCGCCCGGACGACGACCTCGGCCGTCGCCGCGTAGCCGTGCGGGTTCGCGTAGCCCGCCGGGAGCGCGCCGAGCGCCGCCACAAAAGCGTAGCGGCCCGGCGCCCCCGCGTCGTATGCCCCCGCCGCGCTCCAGCCCGCCGCCGATACAGGCACGGCGCCCTCGTGGGCGGTGGCCGCGAAGACCGTCCCGCAGTTCTCGTTCAGGTACGCCTCGGCGGCCTCGACGCTGGCGAAGCGCGGGGCGTACAGCGCCACGCCCCCGTCGATCTCCGCAGGCTCGAAGCCCGTCAGCGCGGCCTCCGTCACCGCGAAGCTGAGCGAGTATCGCCTTGGGATGAGGCCGGCGTTCTCGGCCCCGCCGGCCGCCACCGTCACCTCCGCGCCGTACAGGCCGGGGGCGAGCCCCGCCGCCGGCGCGACGGCGAACGCGCCGGGAGCGCCCGCGCGGACGCCGATCAGCGCCGCGCTCTGCGAGCCGTTGTCAAACACGAAGTCCGGGCTGTCCAAGGACAGGGCCAGCTCGCCCGCGTCCGCCATGCCGGCATTTGCGACCGACACTTGCTTCCACTCCGGCGCGTAGCCGTACTGCGCGTTGGGGAAGGCAAAGCCCGATGCGTCCAGCTCGACGTCGTAGTCCACGTTGTGGATGATGACGGAGATGGCCGGGCGCAGGCCCCGGCTGTTCGCGAAATTGCTCCCAAGCGCCCCCGCGTCGAGCGTCCCGACGAAGGCGTATGCGCCCCGGTCGCTTTCGCCGCCCCAGGGGGCGTAGTCGCCCGCCTCGTTGTCCCACGCCGCCACCGGCAGCGCGACCGATCCGCCCGCGTACAGCGCCGTGGCCGTCTGGTATTCCGGCTGTAGGCTCAGATAGCCGCTGACCCCCGCAGCCGTGGCGTATTCGGCCGGCAGGGCGTCCCACTGGCCCGCGACGAACGGCGCCGGCGCCTCAAAGCCAATGATCTCCGCAGGGACGACCTCAAAGCTCACGCCGAATGTTTTGGATATGTCGTGCGCGCCGCTCACCGTCACCATAGCTGAGTAGTGCCCTGCGTCGAGCCCGGCCACGGGCGCCACGGCGAAGCTCCCCGCGCCGCCCGGCTCTATGCTTGCCAGCGCCGCGCCCTGCAGCGCGAACGCGCCGACGTTGCCCCCGCTCAGGGTTACGGCCAGCTCGCCCGTCGGCTGGTTGCCCGTGTTCGCCACCGTCACGGTGACGCTCCCCGCCGCGCCGCCGGCGGCATAGCCGTATGCGGCCTGCGGGATCGCGGCGCTCGCGGGCGAGAGCGACGCGCCCCAAATTGGCGTCTCCGCGCTCGCATCAATCGTCGCGGACGCGATCTGGCTCGCGAATGTATGCCCCGAGGCGCTGGCCTTGTATCGCACGTAGTAGGTTCCGGGCGCGAGCCCGGCGACTTCCCCCGCGCCCTGCGGCACGGCCGTCCACTGCGAGGCGGGCGCGGACGCGGCCCTGTACTCCATCGCGTCGGTGACGTCCGCGAGCCTGCCGTCCGCGAGGCCGCTGTATGTTTCGGCGATGCCCACGGCGCCGGGGCTGCCGCCGCGCGCGGGGAAGATCAGCGTCTGCGGGAGGCTCTCCGGAGTGGTGGCGGCCGCCGCCGTCAGCGCAAATTCCTGCTCGCCGACGGCGGGCAGCCATGCGTCGCCGGCGGGGAACGCGTACTCGCCAGCAGGGGACGACGTGAATACGCCGCGCGCGCCGCTTTCCAGCGCGTAGTTGTACTCGGCGCCGTTGCCCAGACCCGTCAGGCGCTCGTTGGCATAGTCGATCGCGGCCGAGGGCGCGGGCGGGATCGCTTTGTAGTCAGGCTTCAGCGTCGCGTTGGACGCCGTCGTGGTGTAGCGCGTGCTCGCGGCGCGGCGGTCGAGGAACGCGCCGGGCGCGCCGGCGTCCGGTGTCGCGCTCCACTCGAAGAACACTTCGCCGGCGCCGTTCTCCGGCGGGGCCGCGATGGCCACGCTCCTGCCGGCGGGATACCGCCCGGCGCCCGTGCCGCCGTCCACCGTGAGCAGCCAGCTCGGCGTGATGCCCGACAGCGTTATTTTGACCGCGAGCGGGGCGAGCGCCCCGTCGCTTTTGCGCCGCAGCGCCGCGTGCAGCCAGTACGTCCCGTTGCCGGCCGTCCAGCCGGGGGCCAGCGCGATCTGGAGCTGGTTTGTGAGGTTGGTTTGCACGACGCCGTCAATGTAGTACGGCTTGGTGCCGCCGCCTGTTACGGTGTAGCCCTTGCCAGCCTCAAGCTGGATTGGCTCGGCCGCGAGCGAGTCCGCGTGAATGTGCAGGTCGGAAACCGTCCAGTCCGCATACTCCTTGTCCAGGCCCAGCGTGTATGCCGGCGCCACAAGCACTTCGGAGTGCGAGTTGGCGTATGTCAGCGACACGGCCTGGTGCGCGTCCGCAAGGTCGGTCAGGACGTTGCGCCCGCTGCTGTCCAGCAG
>JAISFK010000208.1 GCA_031263625.1 Clostridiales bacterium | reverse complement strand
ATCAGCGCGTTGCCCGTGACCAGATCGTTGCTCCATGCGTATGCCATAATCGTATCCCCATTCCATATAAAATATTGGTGCTTAAAATATTAGTGCAAGCTTTATGAAATTTTGCATATTGCCATTTCTTGGCTTTATGGCCTGATTTAGCCGCCATCGCGCGGGCAGGCGAATGGCCCGATTTGGCCGCCATCGCGCGGACAGACGGACAGCCGAGCAGGCGGCAACCCGCCGCCTGCTCGTCAGCCAAAAGCCAGCTCCGGCCAGCTCAGCCACTCACCGCCCCCGGCTCCAGCCGGCTCGGCCATTCACCGCTCTCGGCTCCCGCCAGCCTCAGCCGCGAGTCAGCCTCAGAGTCGGCCCATGCCGACCGCGGCCAGCCCCGGCCAATTCCCGCCAACTGCGGCCAGCCCGACCGCCGCCTGCCAGCCCCGGCCAGTTCCCGCCAACCGCCGCGAGTCAGCCTCAGTCGGCCCATGCCAACCGCAGCCGGCACGACCGCCGCCAGCCAGCCTCAGCCAATTCCCGCCAACTGCGGCTAGCCCGGCCGCCGCCTGCCAGCCCCCCAGCCAGTTCGCGCCAACCGCCGCCAGCCAGCCCCAAGCCAGCTCCCGCCGGCCCGCGCCGGAATCAGTACTTGCCAAAGTCGTTCGGCGTACCGATGTCTATGTCCGGCACCGGCGGCCTGCGCCGCGCCTGCGTGGGCGCCGAATCCAGCCCCAGCGGCGGCTTTGCGGCCCTCGCGACCCTGTCGCCGCCCCCGCTGCCGCCCGCGCCCCTGCTCCCGACAGCGGCCTGCCGGCGCTCGCCGCCCCCGGACTGCCCGCCGCCTCCACCGCCGCTTCCGCTTCCGCCCTGCGCCGGGCGCCCCGCCCGCTTGCGCCCCGCCTGCGCGCCCGCCTCAAATTGGAACGCCGACACCAGCTGCTTCAGCGTGTTGGCCTGGTCGGACAGCTCCGAGCTGGACGACGCGGCCTCCTCGGCGACGGACGAGGTCGTCTGGATCGCCTGCGACACCTGCTCCATGCCAATGCTGATCTGGCTCGCGCCCTGCGACTGCTGCTCGGACGCCTCGGAGATCTCCGACACGAGCGTCGCCGAATGCGTGACGCCCTCGACGATCTCGTTGAGCGAGCTGGCCGTTTCGTTGGCTATCTCCGTCCCGCGCGACACCTCCTTGATGGCGCCCTCGATCATCTGCGTCGTCTCGCTGGCGGCCTTCGCGCTCCTGGCGGCCAGGTTCCGGACTTCCTCCGCGACGACCGCGAAGCCCTTGCCGTGCTGCCCCGCCCTCGCGGCCTCGACCGCCGCGTTCAGCGCCAGGATGTTGGTCTGGAACGCTATGTCGTCTATGACCTTGATGATGTTTGAAATGTTGCTGGACGTCTCGTTTATGGCCTGCATGGCGCCAAGCATCTCGCCCATCATCTCGTTGCCCTTGACCGCCTTGTCCCTCGTCGCGTCCGAAAGCTGCGTGGCCTTGTTCGCGTTCTCGGCGTTCGCCTTGGTCTGCGACGTGATCTCGGTCATCGACGCGCTGATCTCCTCCACCGAGCTGGCCTGCTCCGTGGATATCTGCGCCAGAGACATGCTGGACGACGAAACCTGCTTGGACGCGTCGTCCACGATGGCCGCCGTGTTGTTGACCCTCATGAGCACGTCGCGCAGCTTCTCGATCATCAGGTTCACGGCGTCCGCGAGCATCCCGAACTCGCTCGCGTTGTTCACGTCGATGGAGATCGTGAAGTCGCCGTCGGCCACCGACTCCACCGAGCGCAGTATCCGCATGATGGACTTCGCGACGTCGTTGGAGATGGCGAGCCCCAGCGACATGCCGATGGCGATGGTCAGCACCAGCACGACTATCACCATTACCTGCGCGGACGCCTGCGAGGCCCTCATCTTGGCCGACGACTCGTCCACCGACACATGGAGCTCGTCCTCCAGATCGATGAGGCTCTGCATCACGGCGTCAACCGTGGCGGCCGAGGCGTCGGTGTACATCAGCTCCACCGCCTGGGCCGTCGTCTCGTCGCTGCTGGCCAGCGTGGCCAGCCGGTCGCGCAGCGCGCGGTAGTCGTTGCGGGCCTTGATGTAGGTGTCGTACCTCCCCCGCAGCGCCACGTCGCCGGGCAGGATCCTGGCTTCAAACTCTTCCATGGAGGCGGCGGATATGGCCGACACCTCGTCCAGCTTCTTTTTGTACTGGGGCACCTTGTCGCCCATGACAATCACCATGTCCTTGAGCAGCGTGCGGGACTGCTGGAAATGGTCCACCGCCGTAATCAGATCCGTCTGGGCCGGTATGCGGAGTGTGTCGATCTCTGTCGATATCTCGTTGATCTGGGATATGCTGTACAGCCCGAACACGCCAACCGCCAGCGCGAGCAGTAGCACGATGGCGAAGCCCGATACCAGCTTAGTCCTGATTTTCATGTCGGAATAAAACTTCATTGCTAAACGCCCCTCCTACTATTTCAAACTCCAAACTTCATGCCTGCTTATGGCCATCCCCTTTTCATATTTATGGCCAATCCCTTGAATAATTACCAATCAAATAAGCATTTATAACAACTATTTGACACAACGATTTACGCAATATTTCGCGCGATAATTTATGCAATTATACTCGTGTTCGATTGGGGATTTCGGCCGCGATTTGCGGCCGGGCGGAGGAAACGAGTATTGCCGGCTCGCGTTAATGGAAAATTCAAATGCTCGCCGGCATATACTCGCGTTCGATTGGGGATTCCGGCCGCGATTTGCGGCCGGGCATAGGAAGCGGGCATTGCCGGCTCGCGTTCATGGAAAATTCAGACGCTCGCCATCATTACATGAAAGCTCCCGGAGGCTTGCGGAGGTTTCCGGAGCGATTCGGAGCGATAGGGCTGCGGAGCGATCCGGGGCCTTGACCAGCGGAAGATTCTCGTGTATAGTTACCGTAGACTCTGGATGGGGAAATCATTGGGCTTTGCATCTTAAACGGAGGATTGCGAAATGGAGCGCGCGCTGATAGTGTCTGCTGGCGAAAAAACCGTGCAGCAGCTGTCGGAACTTGTCAGCCGCCGCCCGTCCGTCTCCGTTCTCGCGGCGGCCGACGGCCCGTCCGCCCGCAGGATGGTCGCGAGCCACGACGTCGAGATCGTGATCGTGAACGCCCCGCTGCCCGACGAAAACGCCATACACCTCGCCGCGGAGCTGGCGGAGCGCAACGCGGCCGGCATCCTGCTGCTCGTCAAAAGCAGCCTGGCCGACGAGATTTCGTCCAGGGTCGAGCAATACGGCGTGTTCGTCGTGGAGAAGCCCATACAGAGGACGTTCTTCATGAGAGCGCTGAGCCTCGCGCACGCGAGCGCGGGGCGGCTCAGGGGCAACCAGCTGGAAACGGTGCGGCTGCAGGACAAGATCAGCGAGCTGCAGCTCGTGGACAGGGCCAAATGCGCCCTGATACAGTATCTGAGGCTCACGGAGGCGCAGGCGCACAGATACATTGAAAAGCAGGCCATGGATTGCAGGATAACGAAACGGGAAGTGGCGCTTGGAATATTGCACACTTACGAGCCATAGCACTTTGCCATCGATCAGCAGCGCGCTGACCACTGGCTTTTTTTATGTGAGGGCATTGGGGGCATTAAGGCAGTCATTAATGGCATTGAGGGCATTAATTAATGGCATTGATGGCATGGGGGCATTGGGGAGGGCGCGCCTGCGGCGGCAAGCGGCGGCGCGGGAGGGCGGCAAGACGGGGGCGGCAACAACGCAGGTGGCAAGCGGCGGCGCGGGCGGGCGACAAGGATGGGGGCGGGAACGGCAACGGCGGCAGTGGGCGGATGAGGCGGATTCAGGAGGCGCTTATGGAAAAGGGGCAGCTGGTTTATGAGGGAAAGGCGAAGAAGGTTTACGCGACGGGCGACCCGGAACTGTGCATAGTGTCGTACAAGGACGACGCGACGGCGCAGAACGGCCTTAAAAAGGGCCAGATAGCGGGCAAGGGCGCCATCAACAACAGGATGTCCAACATGCTGTTCGCCATGCTGGAGGCGCGAGGCGTCAGAACGCATTTCGTGCGCGAGCTGTCGGACAGGGAGACGTGCGTCCGGCGCGTGGACATCATACCGCTCGAGGTGATAGTCCGCAACATCGCGGCGGGCAGCTTCTCGAAGCGCTTCGGCGCGCCAGAGGGCCGGCCGCTGCTGCGGCCGACGCTGGAATACTGCCTGAAGGACGACGCGCTGGGCGATCCGATGCTCAACGACACGCACATACTCGCCCTTGGGATTTGCGGGCAGAAGGATCTGGATTTTATCGCGGGCGCCGCGCTGAAGGTGAACGGCCTGCTCCAGGAGTACATGCTGGACATCGGCGTGCTCCTCGTGGACTTCAAGCTGGAGTTCGGGAGGGCGGCGGACGGCGGCATACTGCTGGCCGACGAGATATCGCCGGACACTTGCAGGCTGTGGGATCGCGAGACGGGCAAAAAACTGGACAAGGACCGCTTCAGGAACGACATGGGCGGCGTGGAGGAGGCCTACCAGACGATCTTCGCGCGGCTGCCGGCCGGCGCGGGGCAGGCGGCGGGAGCCGGGCAGGCGCTTAGCGTAGCGCAGGCGGCGGGAGCCGGGCAGGAGGGTGCGCAGGCGACGGCGCAGAAAACTGGCGCGGGGCAGGCGGCGGGAGCAGGGCAGGCGCTTAGCGTATCGCAGGCGGCGGGAGCCGGGCAGGATGGCGCGCAGGCGACGGCGGCGCGGGCGGCCGGCGCGGGGCAGGCGGCGGCAAAAGCGGCGGGAGCCGGGCAGACGCCTAGCGCAGCGCAGGCGGCGGCGCGGGCGGCCGGCGCAGGACAGGAGGCGGGCGCTCGCGCGGCGTCGCCGGAACCGGCCCCGGAAGCGGGCCTGGCCTCGCCGGAAGCGGCGGGGCGGAGGTGAACATGGGCGACGACAGAATGCATCCGGCGGGACGCGGCAAGGGCGCGGGGCGCTCCGGCGAGGCGGCTACGGCCGCCGCAGGCTGCGAGGGCGGCGGCTGCGGCGCAGCAAGCGGGCACGACAAGCATGGAGCCGCAAAGCCGGGCGGCGGCGCGGCAGGCGGCCATGGCGCGGCGAGCGAGCACGGCGAGCATGGCGCCGCAAAGCAGGGCGGCCGGCCCGCGCCCAAAAAGTACGTGTTCGTGACGGGCGGCGTCATATCGGGCCTCGGCAAGGGCATAGTCGCGGCCTCCCTCGGCAGGCTGCTGAAAAGCCGCGGCTATTCCGTGACCATGCAGAAGTTCGACCCGTACCTGAACGTGGACGCGGGCACGATGAACCCGTTCCAGCACGGGGAGGTGTTCGTCACGAGCGACGGCGCCGAAACGGATCTGGACCTTGGCCACTACGAGCGCTTCATCGACGAGGAGCTGACGCGGAACGGCAACGTGACGTCCGGCAGCATATACGGCTCGGTCATCGACAAGGAGCGCCTGGGCGTGTACGACGGCAACACCGTGCAGATCGTCCCGCACATCACGAACGAGATCAAGGAGCGCATCGCGGGCGACGCGGAGGACGCGGACTTCGCCATCATCGAGATCGGCGGCACGGTCGGCGACATAGAGAGCATGGTGTTCCTCGAGGCGATCCGGCAGTTCAGCAACGAGATGGGCAAGCAGAACTGCGCGTTCGTCCACGTGCTGCTCCTGCCCTACATACAGGCGTCCGGCGAGCAGAAGACGAAGCCCGCCCAGCACAGCGTGAAGGAGCTCCTGGGGCTGGGGATCAGCCCGGACTTCCTCATATGCCGCTCCGAGCGCCCCCTCACGGGCGACTCGAAGGACAAGATCGCGCTGTTCTGCAACGTGTCGCAGAGCCACGTCATCACGAACGAGGACGTCGAGAGCATCTACGAGGTCCCGCTGAGGCTGCACGACGAGCGCTTCGACGCCCTGCTGCTGGAGCACCTGGGGCTGGAGAGCCGGGAGCCCGGCCTCGCGGAGTGGCGGGCCATGGTCGGCAGGCTGAAGAACCCGACGCGGGAGCTCACCGTCGCGCTCGTGGGCAAGTACACGGAAACCGTGGACGCGTACTTCAGCATACTGGAGGCGCTGCGGCACAGCGGCGCGCTGTACGGGGCGAAAGTCCGCGTGAAGCGCGTCGAGTCGTCGTGCCTCACGGAGGAGACGGTGGCGGGGGCGCTGGCGGGCGCGGACGGCGTGCTCGTGCCGGGCGGGTTCGGCTCGCGCGGCATCGAGGGCATGATACTCGCGGCGCGGCACGCGCGCGAAAACGGGATCCCCTACCTCGGCCTGTGCCTCGGGATGCAGATCGCGGCGATAGAGTTCGCGAGGAACGTGCTGGGGCTCGCGGACGCGGACTCGACGGAGTTCGCGCCCGGCTCGCGCCATCTCGTGATCGACTGGATGCCGGAGCAGAAGTCCGTCAAGAAGCGCGGCGGCACGATGCGGCTCGGCCACTACCCGTGCGAGCTGGCGGCCGGCTCGCTGTCGCGGCAGTGCTACGGCGAGCCGCTCATCAACGAGCGCCACCGGCACAGGTACGAGTTCAACAACGACTACCGCGAGGCGTTCGAGAAAAACGGCGTCGTGTTCGCGGGGCGGTCGCCCGACAACCGGATCATCGAGATATGCGAGATGTCGCGGGAGCTGCACCCCTGGTTCGTGGGCGTGCAGTTCCACCCGGAGTTCAAGTCGCGCCCGAACAGGCCGCACCCGCTGTTCTGCGGCTTCGTGGAGGCGAGCCTGGCCAGGGGCGGCGGG
>JAISFK010000198.1 GCA_031263625.1 Clostridiales bacterium | reverse complement strand
ATAGCGCTCGTTGGATTTCAGCTCTGCGGCAAGGCTCTTGTACTTGCCGTACTCTATCATGCTGACGACCAGCGCCTCCCTCGGATCGGCGCCGTCCTCGCCTTCGCCCTCCGCAGGCGCGGGCGTCGGCAGCATCAGCCTTGACTTGATGTGGAGCAACGTTGACGCCATGACCAAAAATTCGCTGGCGACGTCCAAGTCCATCTCCTGCATGGCGAAAATATGATCCATGTACTGGTCCGCTATGAGGCTGACGGGAATGTCATAGATGTCGATTTTGTTTTTTTCGATGAGGTGAAACAGCAGATCGAACGGCCCCTCAAAGGCGTCAATCTTTATTTTGTACGCTTCCATCCGGCTCTCGCAGCATAAATTATGGCCGTCGCCAATGCCTAAAACCATGCTTGAAACATGCCCGACATGCCCGGCATGCCTGAAACACGCCTAACATGCCTGGCACATGCCTCCTAGGCGAACAGCGAAGCGATTGGCAGCACGGCCTTCGATATCAGCCAGAACAGCCCGTTGAACAGGGGATCCATAAGCCTGCCGAGGACCCCGCTGAACGACAGGGCGATCAGCACTATCATGCCATAGCGCTCAAACCGCAGCACGTAATTATAATATATCCGATCCGGCAAAATTGCAAACAATACTTTCGAGCCGTCGAGCGGCGGGATGGGTATGAGGTTGAATGCCGCGAGCGACACGTTGACGATCATGAACTCGAAAAAGAGGTTTATCGCGATGGCGGGCGCGCTGAACCGCTCCATGCCGCGATAGCCGTATTTGAGGGTCAGGAATATGTACGGGATGGAGAACAAAAAGGCGAGCAGCACGTTCGAGAGCGGCCCCGCCAGGCTGGTCGCGATGATGCCCGGCTTGGGCTTGCGAAAATTGTTCGGGTTGATCGGGACGGGCTTCGCCCAGCCGAAGCGCGCGAAAATCAGCAGCAGCGCCCCGATGGGGTCGATATGCTTCAGCGGGTTCAGCGTGAGCCTCCCCGCGTTCTTTGCCGTGTCGTCGCCGTTCCACAGCGCCACGTATGCGTGCGACAGCTCGTGCACCATGAATGAGAGCAGGAGCACGGGCACGCGGTACAGCATTTCGATTGCGTTTTCCGACAGTTGCGGCATGCGGCCTCCGAATAATGCATTTGGTCGGGCTATAGGCGAATCGCCGCGCAAAGCTCCGAGCTGCGCGCAACTGCGAGCGGCGCACTGCGCACAACACCACGTCGCATCAGGTCGCATCGCGCCGCAGGGCGCAGCATCAGGTCGCATCGCGCCGCGTCATCGGATCGCGGGGCGCCCGCGCCCGCGCTAGTCGTCGCGCCTAGGGGCGTAACGCCGGATCTGGGATATGGCCTCGTCTATCATGATCCGGCTGTCCCCCGGCAGATCCGCGAACAGGACGCCGTATATGAAGTAGTGCCTCGCGCGCTGCTTCCTGCGGATGATCCCCTGCGTCTTCACCTCGAACTCGCTGGCAAGCCCGTACATTATTATATCTAACCACACTGTCGCGCCAACGTCAATATCGTCGCGCGCTTTCATCTGCAGCCCGCCCGACGAGAGGTCGGATACCCGCGCCTCGACCCAGGACGCGCCGTCCCTGCTCATCTTTGCGTCGCAGTTGAAGCTGTCCCGCTGGTATGCCCTGCGATCGTTCGCCGCCATGGAAAACCTTCTTTCTGGTTACAGTTCGCGCCTTAGCCCTGCCACCAATCGCATGCCGATGGCATTAAAGGCGCCTAGATTTCGCCGGAAACCAAAAGCACGTCATTTGAGGGCTAGTAGCAGAATCCAAAAATCAAAGGCTGGATTTCGGGACAAGCCCGGAATGACGCGGAAAGCGGGGAGATCTTCGGCTAAGGCTTTTTGAGCTTGGACACGTTGATCCTCGTCAGCGCCCTCTGCAACGCCACCTGCGAGCGCATGTACTCCGCATCGCTGCGGTGCGCCCTCAGGCGCTCCTCTGCGCGCCTCTTGGCTTCCAGCGCCCTGTTCAGCTCGATCTCCTCCGGCCACTCGGCCGTGTCGGCCAGTATGACGACCCTGTTGCCCGTGATCTCCGCGAAGCCGCTGGAAAGCGCCGCCTCGCGCCACTCGCCCCCCGCCAGGAACCTCACCGGGGCGTTCCTGATCGCCACGACCATCGGCATGTGGCCGGGCAGCACGCCGATCTCGCCGTCCTGTGTCGTGATGGTCAGCGAGCTGGCGTCGCCCGTGAAAAAATAGCGTTCGGGCGTCGCGACGATCAGCCTGAATGTCGCGGCGGCGCTGGAATGGGCAGCAACATTGGCACTGGCGTTAGCGCCGGAATTAGCGCTGTCATTAACATGGGCATTAGCCGTTTCAGCCATTCGCGCCGCCCCCCTGCTTCGCCCCATCCTGCCTCGCGCCGTCCTGCCCTGCCGCGCCGCCCGCGCCGCCAGCAGCGCCCGCGCCGCTCTCCTGCCTCGCGCTCTCGTACACCTCGTCTATCCCGCCTTTCATGTAGAAGTGCGTTTCCGAGATGCCGTCCATCTTGCCGTCTATGATCTCCTTGAAGCCGCGAATGGTTTCGGCTATCGGCACGTATTTGCCCTTGTACGAGCTAAATTCCTCCGCCACGAAGAACGGCTGCGACAGGAAGCGCTGGATCTTGCGCGCCCTGTACACCGTGAGCTTGTCGTCCTCCTGCAAGTCGTCCATGCCCAGTATCGCGATGATGTCCTGCAGCTCGCGGTAGCGCTGGAGCGTCTCCTTCACGCGGCTCGCGACGTCGTAGTGCTCCTGGCCGACGATCTGCGCGTCCAGTATGCGCGAGCCCGACTCCAGCGGGTCCACGGCCGGGTATATGCCCATCTCCACGATGGAGCGCGACAGCACGGTCGTCGCGTCGAGGTGCGCGAACGTCGTGGCCGGCGCGGGATCCGTCAGGTCGTCGGCCGGCACGTACACGGCCTGGACGGACGTTATGGAGCCGGTCTTCGTCGAGGTTATGCGCTCTTGCAGGCTGCCCACCTCGTTGGCCAGCGTCGGCTGGTAGCCGACCGCCGACGGTATGCGCCCTAGCAGGGCCGAAACCTCCGAGCCCGCCTGGATGAAGCGGAAGATATTGTCGATGAACAGGAGCACGTTCTGGCCGGCGGCGTCGCGGAAGTGCTCGGCGAGCGTCAGGCCCGTCAGCGCCACCCTCATGCGCGCGCCGGGCGGCTCGTTCATCTGGCCGAACACGAGCGCGGTCTTTGATATGACGCCGGACTCGCGCATCTCGCCTATCAGGTCGTTGCCCTCGCGCGAGCGCTCGCCCACGCCGGTGAACACGGAGTAGCCGCCGCTTTCGGTCGCGATGTTGCGGATGAGCTCGAGGATGAGGACGGTCTTCCCGACGCCCGCGCCCCCGAACAGCCCTATCTTCCCGCCTTTCGGGTACGGGGCGAGCAGATCCAGCACCTTTATGCCCGTTTCCAGCACTTCCGCGGACGCCTCCTGATCCTCAAACCTGGGCGGCTTGCGGTGGATGGGCAGCAGCGTCTTCGACTTGATCTCCGCGCCGCCGTCCAGCGGGCGGCCGAGCACGTCCATCACCCTGCCCAGCGTTTCCTCGCCGACCGGCACGCATATGGGCGAGCCGGCGTCCTCCGCCTTCATGCCGCGGACGAGGCCGTCCGTCGAGGACATGGCCACGCACCTGACGGCGTTGTTCCCAATATGCTGTATGACCTCGCACACGATTTGCCTGCCGCCGTGCTCAAGGCGCAGCGCGTTGAGCAGGTTGGGCAGGCAGCCCGGCTCGAAGCGCACGTCGATGACCGGCCCGATGATCTGAGTGACAGTGCCAATGTTTTGCGGCATAATTATGACCATT
>JAISFK010000165.1 GCA_031263625.1 Clostridiales bacterium | reverse complement strand
GCTGCCGCGACAAACACGCATAGCAGCGTGGCGGTTCGTTTTTTCTTCGACATGTGCTTTACCGTCCTTTCAAGCCTTGCGCGCACTGCGCGCTTTGCAAATCTTGGCGCCCGGCGCATAGGCTCTCTGGCGCCTCGGCGCTCTGGCGCGAATCCTGTGGGCCCGCAGGCCCGCCCCGGCGCGAATACTTGGCCTGCGAAAATCGCCCTTGCGCGAATCCCGACCCCGCGCGCCGCTTGGCGAGAGCCCATGCCCCGTATAATATAGACCATTGTATCACACGCTCCTGCGAAACACACATAAAATTTTCATAAACTATAGTTCCCGATGGCAAACAATCTCTTTACAAGCGGATGGGGGCATGGTATTATTGTACTTGTAATACAACAGACAGCATACATCATGCGGCCAATATCGCGCGCACAATGCGCGGACATTGCTGATAGAATGGGGGGTGTGGCCATGCCAGCGGAATATCTTGAAAAGCTGTTCGGCCTTGGGGGCAAGCGAATCCTGCTGACCGGCGCGGCGGGCGGGATTGGCGAGGCGCTGGCCGGCGGGCTCGCGCGCGCGGGGGCCGAGCTGCTGCTCTGCGACATCGCGGAGGACAGGCTGGAGGCGCTGGCGGCCAGAATCCGCGCGGACGGCTGCAGCGCGTCGGGTTGCTATATGGACGTCGCGAACCTCGACAGCGTCCGCGGCGGCGTCGCGAAGCTCACGGAGGGCGGGCGCCGCGTTGACGTGCTGATCAACTGCGCCGGCATCAACAGGCGCGAGGGCTTTTTGGACGTGGACGAGGCGACCTACGAGCGCATCATGGGCATCAACCTGAAGGGCCTGTATTTTTTGTCGCAGGAAGTCGCGAAGCGGATGCGCACGGCCGGCGGCGGCAACATAATAAACATCGCGTCGCACAACTCGGTCGGCATGCTGGGGGGCTGTAGCGTCTATGGCGCGAGCAAGAGCGCCGTGGCCGCGCTGACCCGCTCGATGGCCGTGGAATGGGCGCAGTACGGCATACGCGCCAACGCCATCGCGCCGGGGCACATCCTGACCAAGCTCACCGCCGCGACGTGGGAGCACCCCGCCAGGAGCGAATACCTGCGGGAGCGCATCGCGATGCGCCGGCCCGGCAGCCCCGACGAGCTGGTGGGCGTCGCGGTCATGCTGGCGTCCGATTCGTCCAGCTACATGAGCGGCATGATGATCCACGTGGACGGCGGCTGCCTCGCGGGCGGCTCGCCGTGGCCGTATGACACAAATTACTGAGGAGCGCCATGGCCATGGCTATACAGGCGATTAAAAAGATCAGGGTGGGCGACCAGGTGCACGCGCAGCTCGTGGAGCAGCTGCTGCGCGGCGCGTGGAAGCCGGGCGACAGGCTGCCCTCCGAAAACGGGCTTGCGCTGATGTTCGGCGTCAGCCGGGTCACGGTGCGCCAGGCGTTGCAGAAGATGGTCGCGCAGGGCCTGGTGGAAACGCGGCAGGGCGACGGGACGTTCGTGCGCAGCTACGCCCCGGCGCTGTCCATGAACAATGTCATGCCCGCGGCCGTTCTGTCGGACAACTCGCTTGCGGACGCGCTCGAATTTCGCAGGATCATCGAGGCCCCCACTGCGGCCCTGGCTGTGAAAAAGGCGACGGACGAGGACATCCGCAGGCTGGGCGACATCTACGACCGGATGCTGGCCTGCGATCGGACTGCGGCGGCCGAAGCAGGTGTAATGGGTGCGCGAGCGGAGGCAGGCGGCGCGGCAGGAGGGCGCGAGCGAGCGGGGGCGGGCGGCGCGGCGACGGCCGAAGCGGGCGCAACGGGCGAGCGAGCGGGGGCTTCTGCGGCGGGCGGCGCCGCGCCCGCGCTGGGCGAATGGCCGGCGGCGCTCGTCGCGGAGGCGGGGGCTACGTACATAAGCGCGGCGGGCGCGACGAGTGCAACGATTGCGGAAACGGACTCGGAAGCTCGCCTTGCGGGCGCGGCGGCCGAAGCAGGCGCAACGGGCGCGCCGGAATACGATCAGAGCTTTTACGTCGCGGATTTTGAGTTTCACATGTATTTCGCGCAGATGACGCGCAACATGCTGCTCGTCGAAACGTACCGCGCGCTGCGCGACGTGTTCCTGAGCGCGATGAAGGAGATCGTGGGCGCGCGCGGCCGCTCGCACGGCATATACTACCACGGGCTGCTGCTGGACGCGACGCGGGCGCGGGACGCGGCGCTTTGCGAAAAGCTGATGGCCGAGCATATAGACAACACCTGCGAGGACATGCTCGCATGCGCGAAAAGGCGGCAGCCGTAGTTGCGGCCCCGCAGCTGCTGCGGCCCCTGCGGCTGCTGCGGCCGCCGCGGCAAGCTTTTATTTCAAATGCTCCGCTTTTACCCGGCACGTCACCGGTCGCCACCCGCGAGGGTGGCGTGGATTGAAACGACTTTGGTTTCGCGCCAAAACTCGAAAAAGGACGGTGTGCAACATGGCAGACGGATGGAAATGGGCGAACGGCCCCTTCGGCTCGCTCGAAAGCCTGCAAATGCTGGCCGCGCGCATACGCAGGGATGTCGTCGAGATGATAGGCGGCGACGGGGCCACGGGCCATCTGGGCGGGTCGTGCTCGTGCGCGGACATACTCGCGGCGCTGTACGGCGCGAAAATGCGCCACAGGCCGAGCGAGCCGGACTATCCGGGCAGGGACAAGTTCATCTGCAGCAAGGGCCACGCCGCCATCGCCCTGTACGCGGCGCTCGCGGAAACAGGCTATTTCCCGCGCGAGGAGCTGCGCTCGGTCAAGCAGCTCGGCTCAATGCTCCAGGGGCATCCCGACAGGCTGAAAACGCCCGGCGTCGAGGCCGGCACTGGCTCGCTGGGGCAGGGGCTGTCCATCGCGAACGGCCTCGCGCTCGCGATGCGGCTCGACGGCTCGGACAGGAAGGTCTACTGCCTCATGGGCGACGGCGAGATCGCGGAGGGCCAGATATGGGAAGCGGCGATGGCGTCCAGCAACTTTCGGCTGGACAGCCTGACAGCCATCCTGGACCAGAACGGCCTGCAGGCGACCGGCCCCTGCGCGGAGCGCTTCCGCACGGATCCGCTGCCGGAGAAGTGGCGGAGCTTCGGCTGGCACGTCATCCGCGCCGACGGGCACGACATCAGGGCCGTCCTTGAGGCGCTGGACGAGGCCGACGCCACAAAGGGCGCGCCGTCCATAGTCATAGCCGCCACTGTCAAGGGCAAGGGGATATCCTTCGCGGAGAATGTCGCGGCGTTCCACAACGGCTCGCTCACGAAGGAGCAGTACGGGGCAGCGCTGGGCGAGCTTGACGGCCGGCTGGGCGAGCTCATGGCCGCCGGCGCGCGCGGGCGCTGAGCGCTGGGCGCGCCGGCGATGAACGCTGGGCGCGCGGGCGCCCGCTTCGCATCGCGGGCGAATAGGGCAAATAGGGAGAACAGGGCGAACGGCGCATGGCGGCGCGGGGCATGTGGGGCGCAACGGCGCGGCACGACATGTGCGCGGAGAGGAGGAGGCTGGATTGGCAAAGACGCAGAGCAACCAGCGCGCGGCATACGGCGAGGAGCTCGTCGCGCTGGGCAGGGAAAACCCGAATGTGGTCGTGCTTGAGGCGGACTTGGGCAAGTCCACGATGTCATGCCTGTTTCAGGAGGCGTTTCCCGATCGGTACTTTGAAATGGGCATCGCCGAGCAGAACATGATGTCCACGGCGGCGGGCCTCGCGGCGGGCGGGAAGATCGCGTTCGCGGGGACATTCGCGGTGTTCGCGTTCGGGCGCGCGTATGACCAGATTCGCCAGACCATATCCATCGGGGAGCTGAACGTGAAGATATGCGGATCGTCGGCCGGGCTGTCGGACTTCGGCGACGGCGCCACGCACCAGGCGATCGAGGACGTCGCCGTGATGAGCGCGATCCCGAACATGACGGTTTTCACGCCGTGCGACGCGACGGAGGCGCGGCAGGCTGTGAGGGCGGCGGCGGCGCTGCAAGGCCCCGCGTACATCCGCGTGTGCAGAAACCCGGTGACGGACTGCGTCGGCGCGGACTCCCCGTTCGAGCCCGGAAAGTGCCGCGCGCTGCGCAAGGGCGGCGACGTGGCGCTGTTCGCGCACGGCGCCATGGTTGGCGCGGCCATGGACGCGGCGGACGCCCTGGAGGGGGCGGGCGTGTCGGCGAGGGTGATCGGCATGCCGACCATGAAGCCGTTCGACTACGCCGGCGTTGCGCGCCTGTGCGAGGGCATGAAGGCCGTCGTCACCGCCGAGGAGCACACGTTCATCGGGGGCCTCGCGTCGGCGGTCGCGCTGGCCCTGCGCGGCAGCGGCGTCCCGATGGACTACGCCGCCATCGGCGACCAGTTCGGCCAGTCCGCGGGCGGCGCGGCCGAGCTCATGGCCTTCTACGGCCTGACCGCCGGGGACATAAAGGCAAAGGTGCTGGCCCTGCTCAGGTGACGGCGGCGGGGCGATGGCGGGGCGATGGCGGCGCGGCGGCAGCGGCGCGGCGGCAGTATATACTGACGAGCATTTGAATTTACCATAAACGCGAGTCAGTAATACTCGTTTCATCTGTCCGACCGCAAATTGCGGTCGGAATCCCAATCGAACACGAGTATAAAATAAAAAAGGAGCGATATCGACAATGAAGATCGGATTCATCGGGCTGGGGATCATGGGCAAGCCCATGGCAAAGAACCTGATCAAGGCGGGGCACGAGCTCGTGGTGTACGACATATCGCAGGCCCCCGTTGACGAGCTGCGCGAAGCCGGCGCGAAGCCGGCCGCGTCGTGCAAGGCGGTGGCCGAGGAGTGCGGCGTCGTCATAACGATGCTGCCGAACTCGCCGCACGTCAAGGAGGCCGTGCTCGCAAAGGGCGGCGTCCTCGACGGCGCGAAGCCGGGGACGGTGCTCATAGACATGAGCTCCATCGCGCCGGGCGCGTCGCAGGAGATCGCCAGGGCCTGCGCGCAGAAGGGCGTCAAAATGATCGACGCCCCGGTGAGCGGCGGCGAGCCAAAGGCGATCGATGGCTCGCTGTCCATCATGGCGGGGGGCGACAGGGACGTCTTTCTTGGCGTCAGGGATTGCATCCTGCTCAAAATGGGCGCGTCAGCCGTGTACTGCGGCGACGTCGGCGCCGGCAACACGACAAAGCTCGCGAACCAGGTCATCGTGGCGTGCAACATCGCGGCGGCCGCCGAGGCGCTGACGCTGGCGAAAAAGGCCGGCGTGGATCCGGCGCTCGTCTTTGACGCCATAAAGGGCGGGCTCGCCGGCTCCACCGTGCTGAACGCCAAGGCGCCCATGATGATCGGCGGGAACTTCAAGCCCGGCTTCAAGGTCGATCTGCACATCAAGGATTTGGGCAACGCGCTCGAAACGGGCCACGACGTCGGCGCGCCGCTGCCGCTGACCGCCGCCGTCATGGAAATGCTGCAGACGCTGCGCGCGGACGGCCGGGGCCAGGACGACCACAGCAGCCTCGCCAACTACTACGCCAAAGTGTCCGGCGCGAAGATCGGCGGCTGACGCCGAGCGCGGAGCGGAAACAGATTCAGGCGAGGCGCGGCCAGCAACCTTGCGCAACTTTGCGCGCACTTTGGCGCATGGGGCGCATGGGCGCCCGGTTGCAGGATGCTTCGGAGCGTGGTAAAATGGCTATGAAAGGGGGCGGCCATCATTATGGGCGGCAGACGCATTTTCGGCGATGCCAATAGGGTGGGCCTTGGCGCGAATTTTAAGAAAATCCGCGCGAATGATTATTTCTATATTGACAAGACTTCTTTCATTGAGCATTTTTTGAGCGACACTGTGGAGGTTTCCCTGATATGCCGGCCGCGCCGTTTTGGCAAGAGCCTCAACATGGACGCCCTCCGGTGCTTTCTCACGGACAGAGAGGACAGCCGCGGGCTGTTTGAGGGCCTGGCCGTGGATGCGTCGGACGCGTGGGGCAGGCTCAACTCTGCGCCCGTCTTCCATTTTGACTTCAAGGGGCTGACCGCCGAAAAGCACCAAGAGCAGGTATACGACGCAATAAGCGACTATATGCTGTATTACGCCGATTCGGTCGCAAATGCCGCAAGCCGCAGGCGCATTTCCAGATTTTTGGACGGCGGCGGATCTGTCACCGACGGCCTGCGGCTTTTGACCGAGGCGGCGCATGAAGCGACAGGCAAGAGATCATACATCCTCATTGACGAGTACGACAAGCTGCTCTTGGACGAGGCCCGCTCGGAGTCATACGCCGAGATCAGAAAGTTCATGACCTACCTGTTCTCCGCCGCCTTCAAGGACAACCCGTTTTTGGAGAAGGGCCTGCTCACGGGAGTCATGCGGATCTCATACGAGGGCCTGTTCAGCGGCCTGAACAACATTAAGGTTTTCGATGTTTTCAGCGATTCCAGGTACTGCGAGGATTTTGGCGCCACCGAGGGCGAGATGCTGGAGCTGGCCCGGCTGTGCCCGATAAAC
>JAISFK010000104.1 GCA_031263625.1 Clostridiales bacterium | reverse complement strand
ATCAGGATTCTGGAGTCCGAGCTCGCCGAGGCCAGGGAGGCCGTGCCGGGAATGACGGGCGACGCCAGGGTGCTGGGCATGCAGTCCTGCCAGGAGTCGGCCGTGAGCATCCGCATCGTCGCGGCGTGCGATCCCGCCGCCTGCAGCGACGTCGAGCGCGCCATGCGCAAGCGCCTCCTGGCCAGGTTCGAGGCCGAGGCTGAGGCGGGGGCGCTGGCGGGAGTGGGAATGGGGGCGGATGCGGGAGCGGGGGCGGAGGGCGCCGGCGCGCCCCGCCCGACAATAACCGTGCCCGGCAAATAGGGGAGCGGGGCAAGCGCGGCGGGTTCGCCATGCGCGGCCGCATACTGACGAGCATCTGAATATACCATAAACGCGAGTCAGTAATACTCGTTTCCTCTGTCCGACCGCAAATTGCGGTCGGAATTTCCAATCGAATACGAGTATAGTCGCTTAATCAACAGCTCAATCAATAGCTCAATCAACAGCTCAATCAATAGCTCAATCAATATCTTAATCGCCTAAAAAATGGAAATTGACGCTAAAAATGCGGAAGTGGTATAATGGTAGTGACATGACAGCGGCGCCATGCGCGATGGCGCGTAGCGCCGGAAGACAACTCGCCTTGGGATTTGCGACCGAGGGGGCGCGATTTTTATGCGTATTTATAAGGCCAGGGACTATGGCGACATGAGCCGGAAGGCCGCCAACATTTTATCCGCCCAGGTGATACTCAAGCCAAACAGCGTCCTGGGGCTCGCGACGGGCCAGAGCCCGCTTGGCGTGTACAGGCAGCTGATCGAATGGTACGCCAAGGGCGACATCGACTTCTCCGAAGTGACGACGATCAACCTCGACGAATACATCGGCCTGCCGCCCGACAGCCCGCAGAGCTACCAGCATTTCATGCGCGAGAATTTTTTCTCGCGCGTGAACATTAAGGACGTGAACATACACATCCCGGACGGGCTCCAGATCGACGCCCTGGGGGAGTGCGCGCGGTATGACGCCGTAATCCGCGGCGTCGGCGGCATAGACATGCAGCTGCTCGGGATCGGCCACAACGGGCACATAGGCTTCAACGAGCCGGGCGCCGCGTTTGAGAAGGGAACCCATCTCATCGCGCTGTCGGAGCGCACGAAAAAGGCGAACAGCCGCTTTTTCAAAAGCGAGGGCGAGGTTCCGGAATACGCCTACACGATGGGCATACGCTCGATCATGCAGGCGCGCGGCATACTCGTCGTCGTCTTTGGGGAGGACAAGGCGGAAATAGTGAAAAGGGCCTTCTGCGGCGAGGTGACGCCGCTGGTTCCCGCGTCCGTGCTGCAGCTGCACAACAACGTCACGCTCGTCGGCGACGAGGCCGCCCTGTCGCAGATGGGCGATGGGGGCGATGGGAACGAGGGAAGCGCGGAGAGCGCGGAGCTGGCTTATACTGACGAGCATTTGAATTTACCATAAACGCGAGTCAGTAATACTCGTTTCCTCTGTCCGACCGCAAATTGCGGTCGGAATTCCCAATCGAACACGAGTATAGCTGCCGGCAAGGAAGATTCATAATTATTGATGATAATGCTGCTGACAAGAAAATTATGTTGCTGATAAAAAATGCGCTGGTTTTTTGCGAAAACGGCTTTGAGCGGGGCGACATCGCCATTGATGGAGGGCTTTTCGCGGAGATCCGCGCCGCCGGCGACGGGATTCCGGGCGCGCCGCCCGATTGCGAGATCATCGACGCGGAAAGCTGCTACGCCATTCCGGGCCTGATAGACATACACTTTCACGGCTGCATGGGCTGCGACTTTTCATCCGCCTCGGTTGGCGAGATGAGCATGATGGCGCGCTACCAGGCGAGAAACGGCGTCACTGCCATATGCCCGGCCACAATGACGCTGCCGGAGGACGCGCTGGCGCTGGCGTGCGGCCGCATGGCGGAGCTGGCCGCAAGGCAGCGCGGCGGCTCGCAAGGCGGCGCCGGGTTCGGCGAGCGAGCCGGCAAAACTGGGGCAGGCGGCGCCGGAGCGGGCAAAATCGGCACGGTCGCGGGCGGGACGCGCGCGAGCGGGACTGGCGAAGCTGCGGCAGGCGCAAGCGACGCGGGCGGAGCCACGGCAGGCGCGAGCGGGGCATATTATGCGGGAGCGGCAGGCGCGCGCCCTATCGAGGACGCCGAGAGCGCCCTGATAGGCATCAATCTGGAGGGGCCGTTCATATCTGCGGAAAAGCTCGGCGCCCAAAACCCCGCATATGTGCGCCCCCCGAGCCTGCCCATGTTCGACAGGCTCCAGGCGGCGTCGGGGGGGCTGATCAAGCTGCTGGCCATCGCCCCGGAAACCGAAGGGGCCATGGGCATGATAAGCGCCCTGCGCGACCGCGTCACGGTGTCGCTGGCGCACACGGCGGCGGGCTACAGCCTGTCGAAAGAGGCTTTCGCGGCAGGCGCGAGGCACGTCACGCACCTGTACAACGCGATGCTGCCGTTCGCGCACCGCGAGCCCGGCCTGCCCGGCGCGGCGTTCGACACGCCGGGCGTCATGGCGGAGCTCATATGCGACGGCGTGCACGTGCACCCGGCCGCAGCGCGCGCGACGTTCAGGCTGCTGGGCGACAGCCGCGTGGCGCTGGTGAGCGACAGCATGATGGCCACCGGCCTGTCCGACGGCATGTACGAGCTGGGGGGGCTGCCGGTGCGCGTGTCGGGCAACAGGGCCGTGCTCGCGAGCGGGGGCGGCATTGCGGGCTCCGTCACGAATCTCATGGACTGCCTGCGCGTCGCGGTCAGGGACATGGGCATACCGCTCCATTCGGCCGTGAAGTGCGCGAGCGCGAACCCCGCCAGGGCGATAGGCGCATACGG
>JAISFK010000050.1 GCA_031263625.1 Clostridiales bacterium | reverse complement strand
CCGCGCCGTCCCCGGATTCCGCGCCCGCGCCGGCTGCCGCGTCCGCCAAAAGCGCCTCCTCGCTGATCTCTATGACCGCCGTTTCGCCCTTTTTTTCGGAGCGGACGGTCCCATCCGCGTCGAAATAGACGAGCTGCAGGTTTTCGAGCCTGACAGTCTGCGGCGCGCCCCCCTCATAGACGAATGTTATGCCGCATATCTCCATCGCGTCCTTTATGCCGTTCTGCGAGTTCTGGTCAAAAATCCCGATCAGGTAGTCGATCTCGCCCGTCGCCTCGTCAACGCGGCCCTTATGGTACGCGGTGCCAAAATCTTCCGCGAACGAGATCTCGAACAGCTTTTCGTCGGGGCTGGCGGCCAGATCCAGAATATGCAGCCGCTCATAGTCGCTGCTGACCACGTTGAAGTCAATCGCGCAGTACGCCTCGGCAGACTCGCTGACGGAAACGCCCAGCGTGAATAGGAAGCCGCCGCCCTCCTGCGCTTCGGCGCCGTGCACGCGCCCGGATAGCGCCGCTGCCGGCAGCGCGTATGCCTCGCCGGCCGTTGCGGCTGCAACGGCGGCCGCCGCCGCAAGCATGGCGCACGCGCAAAGAAGCGCCGCGCCCGCCCTTCCGCGCCCGCGCGGCGCCTTTTTCGCCCCCGCGCCAGCCCTTTGGAATCTCGATTTCAAGCCTTTCCCCACATCCGCTCCCATGGATATTCTCCAATTAAATCCCATATTTACGCTCTCTCTCGTTATGGCTCATCATAGCTCATGATGGCTCATGATGCTCTCTCTAATTCCTGCTATTCCTGCTATTCCTTCTATTCTCTATTCTCTATTCTATAAGCTCATGCCTTGCCGTCGTTTGCGGAGCGCAACGGCGGCGGCAACAGTTGCCGCCGCCGCTCCGTTTTTCGCGCTGCCGCCCGCTTGCCGCCGCGCCGCTTCCCGCGCAGGGCGCCAGCTTGCCGCCGCGCTTGCCTGCCCGCTTTCCTTTTAGTGTTGCTCATGTACTGCTAATATTGCTGTACTGCTTAGCGCTGCTTGGGCGTTGCCTGGTGTTGCCTAGTGTTGCTTGGTATTACACGGCTGCGTGGATGGCGGACACGATCATCATGATGTCAACCATGTCAACCCTGCCGTCGTAATTCACGTCGGCCGCCGACTGCGCCGCCCACGTGGCGTCCGTCTGCACCGCGCCGAAATAATACAGCGCCAGCGAGAGGTCGCCCGCGTCAACCGCCCCGTCATTGTTGACGTCGAGCGGAAGCGCGCCCGGATACGCCAGGCCCGTGCCGGCCTCGCCGGCGATCACGGTGGCGTTCACGCTGCTGCCCTCCGAATAGATGGCGAACTTGCTCAGCGCCAGCCTCGCCTCGGCCGGCTTCTGCCCGTCCTTGACGGTCAGCGTCGCGCGCGCGAGCGCCGTGATCTCGTCGTAGCTGATGACCTGCTCCTTGACCACGCCGATCAGCAGGCTGATCTTGCCCGTCTCCTGGTTGACGGACGCGGAGGCCACGTCATAGGCCGAGCTGAGCACCTGGGCGCTCGCCGTGAAATTCGCGGCGTCAAAGTCAAACACGGCCTCGATCGTGTTGATCCGGTCAAGCGCCGCGAGCTTCGCGGACAGCGTGAAGCTCACGTCCGTCGGGTTCGTGATCTGCGCCGCGTCCGCCGTCAGGCGCCCGCCGTTCACGACGGAACTGGACGCTTTCAGCAGCTCGTATGAGCCGATGTCCGGCGCGCCGTCGCGCGCCACGCCGCGCTGGTCGGCCGAAGGCGCGACCAAGGCGTTCGCCTTGTCAACCGCAGGGGAGCCTGCGGCGTCCAGCAGGGCTATTGTCGGCAGGCTCGATCCGTTGGAGGCGGGAGCCTGCGCCAGCCAGGCGGCCGCGTCCGAGGCGCCGATGCCGTAGATGGAGCTGGCCTCCGGCGGATCGAGCGGGTTCGCCTCCGCGCTGCCCACCAGGCCGAGCAGGTTGTTCCCCGCGTCCTTGAAGCGGTACGCGTCCGCGCCGGCCACCGCCGTGTTGCCCACTATGATGTTGTTGTAGGCTACGTTTGAGTGCGTGGCGGTGCGGGAGTTGTTGAAGATGCCGCCGCCGTTCGTGCCGGCCGTGTTGCCGACGATCGTGTTGTTGACCAGCGTCACGTCGCCGGCCGCCGCGAAGGCGCCGCCGTTGGCCGCCGTCGAGTTGCCGTAGAACGTGCTGTTCACGATGCTGCCGCCGCCGCCGTCAATCAGCACGCCGCCGCCGTCGCCCTGGAGCGACGTGTTGTTGATGAAGGACGCGTTTGAAACGGCGAGCGTCCCGCGGAATATCGCGAAGCCGCCGCCGCCGTAGCGGATGTTGCCGACGCAGTTTTTGATCGCGATGTTCTTCAGCGTGATGTCTGAAGTGCCGGCAAAGCGGATCGTGGACTTCTCGATCCCCTTGCCGTCAACCGTGAAGCCGCCGCCGTCTATGGTCAGCGTCTTGCCCGGATACGTCGCGGAGCTGACGGCGTCTATGTCCGCCAGCAGCACGATCGTGCTGCCGGTCGGCGCGTTCGTCAGCGCGGCGTCAAGCTCCGCCCCCGTGGAAACGCTGACGACGTTGCCCGCTGCGAAAACTCCCGCCGGAAACGCCGCCAGCAGGAGCGCCGCCGCGATCGCCAGGCAGGCCAGGCGCCTGCCTGTTGCGGCTTTTCCGCCGGCAACGGCGCGCGCGGCCTGCGGCGCCGCTGAATGAATGGTTCCTTTCAATTCGACCACCTCCAAAAAATGTTTGATAAGTCCGGCGAGCTTGGCAGGCTTGCCCGGCTCAAACAGCGCCCTCTATGCCAGTCTCCAACTAAAACCGCCGCCCGGCGCGGCGCCCAAAAGACGCGCCGCCCCCCCCGAAGGGCGCGCCGGCGAAGCTCCGTGCCTCCGCGCCTCCGGTTTGGCGAATATTAATTTGGTGCCGGCATAAGCCATGAGTCTGCTGCATCCGTCACTATGGGGTCTTTAGGCCAGCGAGCTTTGCTCCGCATTTTATGTTAGTCGCGCATAACGCTCGGCTTGATAGCCACAATCCGCTTGTCAGGCTTGTTCGCATGTTGGGCAGGCATAACTTGCTGCGCCCGTTAACTTATGCTAACATACACTATACTACACTCGTTAGCATAATGCAACACATATTTTTGAAAGAAATCGCAAGGGGATTCGCCGGGGGATCCGACCTCGCATTAATTGCGATATGTTTTGCGCTGGGCTTGCGCGGGCTATCTTATCTGGAACGAGCCCTTGATCAGCACGAAGGAGTCCGCCGAGAATCGGACGCCCCTGCCGTCGTCCCTCGAAGCCACCAGCAGGTGGTTGAGCTGCACGTTCGAGCCCGCGTCCATGTCCACGCCTTCGATCAGGTCAACGACGCCTCCCAGCTCGCCCTTTATGGCCAGCGCCTTGCCCGTCCTGATCACCATTTCCGCGCCCGCGCCCATGAACACGCGCTCGCCCGATTTTATCTCGTACACGTTGAACTGGTACGGCGGGTCGGACGTGTACAGTTGCCCGCTCTCAAGGCCCGCGCCGGCGTCGCCTTCGGAGTTGCCTTCGGCGGTCCCTTCGGCGCCGCCCTCCGCGCCCGGATCCTGGCCCGTCGCCTGGGCGCTGGCGCTCTGGCTCGTCTGGCCGCCGCCCCGCTGGAGGCTGTCCACGCGCTTGGACAGCTCGTCCAGCTTTGCCTCGGTCGCCGCGGCCTTGGAATCGACATACGATTTCAGCGCTATCGGATCGCCGCTTGAGCCAGGCTCCGAGGCGTGCGAGATCACGGCGCAGAAAAAGACGACGCTGGCCGCCGCGCAAAACGCCCGCGCGACGCGCCTCCGCGCGGCAGTGCGCGGCAAAGCGGCTTTGCGGCCGCTCGCAGGCGCCGTATTCGCAGGCGCCGCGACCGCAGATATTGCGCCATCAGGCGCCGTATTCACAGGCGCCGCGCCCGAAAGCGCTGTATTCGCGGGCCCCGTCGTCTTCTGCCCGTTCTTGGTTTGTGCAAATTTCATGCCGAAAATTCCTCCCTCGCCTCAATGGATGTTAGCGTTAACCGCTGTTAAGACTAATATAGGTTAAGCTTAATTGCCGCTAAATTTTGCTGCCAATAAGCCCATTGGCCAGCGGGCTTGGTCGCCGCAGGCCACTGCTGTCGCAGGCTGGCCGTCAGGCTTGGCAACCGCCGGCCGCGACGGCCTTCATGGCCGTCGGCAGATGCCTTATGATGTCGCTCGCCGTGACGGACGCCTCGCCCAGCTCAGCGGCCGCGAGGTCGCCCGCCAGCCCGTGCAGGTACGCGCCGGCCAGCGCCGCCTCGCTCGCCGCCATGCCGCAGCCGATGAACGCCGCGATTATCCCGGTCAGTACGTCGCCCGCGCCGGCGGTCGCCATGCCCGGATTGCCGGTCGGGTTGACGTGCGCCGTGCCGCCGGGCGCGGCGACGATCGTGCGGAAGCCCTTCAGCACCAGCGTCACGCCCCACTTCGCGGCAAAGCCTCTGGCGACGCCGAGCCTGTCGGCGCGCACGCTTTCGGGGCTGGTTCCGAGCAGGCGGGCCATTTCGCCCTCGTGCGGCGTCAGGACGGCGCCCCCCTCGATCCCCGCCAGCACGGAAAGATCCTCCGCAACGGCGCTGAGGGCGTCGGCGTCGATGACGAGCGGCTTTTTCACGCCCGAAATGATCTGCCGGATCGCCATGAGCGTTTCCCGCCCGGCAGACAGGCCCGGCCCGATCGCGACGGCGTCCATGCGCTCGGAGGCCGATATTATCGCGCCGGCGGCGTCCGGCGCGAGGCTGAGAGCCTCCGGGCCGCCCGCCGCCATCGTTATCGTCTCCCTTATGCCGGCCTCGTATATGCCGGCCAGCGCGCCGGGAACCGCGAGGTAGACGAGGCCCGCCCCCGCGCGCAGGGCCGCGGATCCGGCCAGCAGGCCCGCGCCCGTCATGCCGGCCGAGCCGGTCACTGCCATGACTTTGCCGAAATTGCCTTTGTGCGCGTCGCGCCTTCGCGCGGCGAGCAGGGCCCTGACGGCGCCGCCCGTCGCGAGCCGGGTGTCCCACGCCATTTTTCGCACGGCCGCTCCGGGCAGGCCGATGCCGCGCAACATGACGCGCCCCGCCATGCCCGCGTCCGGCCCTGCCACGAGCCCCGTCTTGAGCAGGCCGAGCGCAATCGTCGCGCCCGCCCTGACGCAGGGGCCGGGTGCCGCGCCGCTCAGGCTGTCCAGCCCGCTTGGCGCGTCGATCGAGAGCACGGGCCGCCGCGAGGCGTTGATGGCCTCGATGGCCGCCCTGCTGGCGCCTGAGGGGCTGCCGCGAAAGCCCGTGCCGAAGATCGCGTCCACGACGAGATCGGCGGCGGCGAGCTGCGCCCGCATGACGCCGGCAACCGTTTCCTCCGTCGCGTAAATTATGGGAATGCCGAGCCGCTCGCAGATATCCAGATTGACGCCGGCGTCGCCGCCGATGTCGGCTCTGGCCGCAAGCGCGACTACTGTGGCGCGGAAGCCTTTCAGGAATATCATGCGGGCGGCGGCAAAGCCGTCGCCGCCATTGTTCCCGCCGCCGCAGACGAAAAGCGCACTCGCGCTCGCGCAGGCGGCGCCCTCGGCGCCCCCGGCGCGCGAAGCTCCCGAGGCGCTTGAAACGCCTGAAACGTTTGAAATGCCTGAAATGCTTGGAGTGCCTGGAGCGCCTTGAGTGCCTGGAGTGCCTGAAATGCTTGGAGTGCCTAGAGTGCTTGGAATGTCTGAGGCGCCCGGATCACCTGAATTGCTTGGGCCGACCAAGCCGCATAAAGCGCCTGAGCCGCCTGAATCACCTGAGTTGCTTGAATCGCATAAGGCGCCTGAGCCGCCCAAAGCGCCCGAATCGCCTATGCCGCATAAATCGCCCGAACCGCCGCCCGCCGGCCATGAGATCCCAGCCGCCTGCCGCGCCGCGCCGC
>JAISFK010000015.1 GCA_031263625.1 Clostridiales bacterium | reverse complement strand
GCCTCAAAGGCGAGCGCCGCCAAAGCCGCCAGCCAGGGCGGCATCGCATAGTAGTTGCCCGCCATGGCGAGCGCGGCGTTTATGAGAACCGTGTTCAGGAGCAGCGCCACAAGCAGGCTTATGCCGCCCAGCATGGCGTATTCCTCCACAATCAGGCGGCTGTTTTAGGCAGGCATATTTAGGGCAAATATAGTCATCAATATAGTCATCATGCATGCCTCGCGACATGGCCGACATATACTGACGAGCATTTGAACTTTCCATAAACGCGAGTCAGTAATACTCGTTTCCTCTGTCCGACCGCAAATTGCGGTCGGAATTTCCAATCGAACACGAGTATAGCTTTTTCGGGCTCTTTCGGGGCGAAAGGAGAAAACTGCGCCATGAAACGCTTCATAGCCTGCTTCGCAGCCCTGTGCGCAATCGCCCTCGGGGCGCTGTCATTCACCGCGACGGACGCGGCGGTGGCCGCCGAAGCCGCCGCAGCAACCGCCGCCGGGGGAGCCGGCGTCAAGGCGCCGGCGCTGAAATACTCGCAAAAAGGCACGTTCGATCACTGGGCGGAGGACACATACAGCGTCACGCCCGTCGTGGCGGATCTGGACGGGGACGGCGCGAAGGAAATTGTCATAGCCTCATACACGATCAGCGTGCTGGACGCCGCGACTGGAAAGCTCAAATGGCGCGTCAATTCGGGCAAGGACATCACGTCCGCGTTCGTGGAGGTAGGCGGCGGGAACGGCGCGATGTTTGCCGACATAGAGGTGGCGGACATCGACGCGGACGGCTCGCCGGACATCGTCACCGCGCACAGCGGCGGCTGCATCTCCGCGCTCGACGGCAGCGGGCGCTTCAAGCCCGGCTGGCCGCAGTACGTGCCCGGCGTGCCGAACGCGCTCGAGGTCGCGGATCTCGATCTCGACAAGACGATGGAAATCGTCGTGGGCATCGGAAAGGCCGACCCGCTGACCGCGTGGGTCTACGAGCACGACGGCAGCGTGCGGAAGGGCTGGCCGCAACTGGACGCAAGCCAGAGAGACGGCGTGTGGAGCGACGGCGTGTTCGCGGACAGCATATCCGTCGGCGACATCGCGGGCGACGGCAAGCTGGAGATCCTGGTGCCGTGCGACAACCCATTCATGATGGTGTACAGCGACAGCGGCAAGCTGGTCAAGGCAAACCAGAAGACCTATCCCGGCCTGTTTTGGGCCCAGATACCGTTCTATGAAAGCTACAGGGCCGAGAGAAAGAGGGAGAACGGCGGCTGGGGCTCCACGAGCGGGAGCATGGCGAGCAAGACGCGCGCCGACCTGTACCGCGCGCAGCTGGGGCATGCGGGGACGACGCTGGCCGACCTGGACGGCGACGGGAAAAACGAGGTGCTGGTCGTGGCGATCATGGCAGACCGCACGGAAGAAACGCTCCGCCCAAACCCGACTTACCCGCCCACCCTGTTCATGACGCTGTTTGTCAGAAACGGCGACGGCACGCGCTGGACAAACAGGGCAAAGGGCTACGACTGGCAGGAGATCCCGAAGGATCTGGGCGAGCCGCTCATCCAGAGCCACGAAATGCTGAGCTGCCGCGTCAGGACGTCGCCGACCGTCAGCGATCTGGACGGGGACGGCGATCCGGAAATACTCTTCCCGTCGTACAACGGCAAGCTGCACTGCTTCTCGCTGGACAAGACCGAGCACGGCTCATGGCCCTTCGCCGTGACCGCCGCCGGTTCCGCCGGCTCCGCCAGTTCTCCCGACGCCAACGGTTCCAACGGTTCCAGCGGTTCCAGCGGTTCCAGCGATTCCGCCGGGCCAAGCCTGTTCGAGTACGCCTCGCGCCCGGTGGCGGCCGATCTGGACGGCGACGGGAAAAAAGAGGTCATATTTACGTCATGGTACGACCACACGCTGGACATCAGCGGCAAAAACGCCCATCTCTATGTCGTGGGCGCAGACGGCAAGCTGCTCCACAAAATAGAGCTGCCGCCCGCCAAGGAAAGCGAGCTGAACAACGGGGGGATGGCGCAGCCGGTATTGGCGGACATCGACGGCGACGGCTTGCAGGAGCTGATCGTCAACACGACGTTCGGCGGGGTGTGCGCATACGATCTGGGCGCGTGACGGACGCGCGGCGGGCGGCGGGCGGGCGACGGGTGGCGGGCGGCAGTTTTCTCGCCCGCTTGGACAGGACTCAGGCGAGCCAAAAATACAATGCAAAAAGGAGCCGGCAAACTATGGAGATCAAAAACGCATTCAGGGAAACCGTCCAGCCCTCGCGGCTTGTCGGAAAGCGCTACACGGACAGCGACAGGATCGACGGCAATTTCAGCCGCAGGTGGCACGAGTTTTTTGAGAACGGCTGGTTCGACGCGCTGGAAAAGGCCGGCGCCAAAGCCGAGTTTGACTACCTTGGCATGATGCGGATTGCCGGAGGCGCGTTTGAATACTGGATCGGCATGGTGTTCGCGCCGGGCGCCGCAGCGCCGGAGGGCTTTGATTCCGTGGACGTCGGCGGTTTTGACGCGGCGGTGTTCTGGATTTACGGCAACCCGGACAGCGGCGAGCTGTACGCCATGGAGAACCACGGCAAATGCCTTGCCGCCATGGCCGAGCGGGGCTGGGCGCCCAAGGACGGCGGGTGGTGCGTCGAGCGCTACAACTGCCCGCGCTTCACGACTCCCGACGACAGCGGCAACGTGATTCTGGACTACTACATCGCGATTGGGTAGCCGAGGCGCGGCGCTGGGCGCCACGAAGGACGGGCGGGGG
>JAISFK010000514.1 GCA_031263625.1 Clostridiales bacterium | reverse complement strand
GGCCCACGCGGGCAGGGCCAGCATCGGGCGAAATCTGTATTGTGCGAAACCAGTGTCGGGAAGAGCCGGTTTCAGGCAGAACTATACTCGTGTTCGATTGGGATTCCGACCGCAATTTGCGGTCGGACAGAGGAAACGAGTATTACTGACTCGCGTTTATGGTAAATTCAAATGCTCGTCAGTATAGTATCGGACGAGGCCCGTGTTGGGCGAAATCTATTGGGCGGGGCCCAGGGAAGGATGGCGCGACCATGCCAAAAATTAGCAGCATAGAGCACCTGGCGTCGCTGGCCAAGCTGGGCTTGGACGCCGACGAGGCCGAAGGGCTGAGGCGCGACATGGAGTCCATAATGGAGCTGATGGATTCGCTGCAGGACGTCAATATGGACGGGGAGGACGCGCCCGCCGAGGGCGCGGCGACGCTTGCGGGGCTACGGGGGGACGCGGTGCTCCGGGAAATAGATCCGGAGCTGTTTTTGGAGCAGTCGCCCGCCGACGGCAAAAACGGCTTCGCGATACCGCGCATGATGGAGTGACGCGGCGGCGCGGGGGCGCGATGCGGGCAATGGGGTGGCACAGCGGGGCGGCGCAGTGATGCGGATGCGCAGTGGCGCGGCGGGGCGCTTGCGCGACGGCGAGCAATGGGGTTGCGCGGCGGCTGGCCATGCGGCGATGCAGTAGCGCGATGGCGCGGCAATGCGGCGGCGGGGCGGCGCGGCGGCGCGATGGCGGCGAAAGTGCGCGAGCAGGAAGGGGCGGTGGCGGCATGTTGATTAAAAAATTGCGCGAAATGCTGGACGCGCGCCAGATTTCCGCGTGGGAGCTGGCCCAGGCGTATCTGGCCAGAATCGAGAAGCGGGATCCAGAGCTTGGGGCGTACCTGCATGTCAGCGCGGACGTCGCGAAGGCGATGGCGGGCGAGGCCCAGCGCCGGATCGACGCGGGCGGGCAGGGGGCGCTCACGGGGATTCCCGTCGGCCTCAAGGACATACTCTGCACGAGCGACATGCCGACGACGTGCGCGTCGAGGATGCTGGAGGGCTACAGGCCGCCGTATGACGCGACGGTCGTCGGGCGGCTGCGCGCGCAGGGCGCCGTCTTTCTCGGCAAGCTGAACATGGACGAGTTCGCGATGGGCTCGACGACGCGCAACTCCGCGTACAAGCCGGCCAAAAACCCGTTCGATCCGAACCGCGTGCCGGGCGGCTCGTCGGGCGGCAGCGCCGCCGCCGTGGCCGCGTCGCTCTGCGCCGCCGCGCTGGGCTCGGACACCGGCGGCTCGATCCGCCAGCCGGCGTCGTTCTGCGGCGTGACGGGACACCGCCCGACATACGGCCTCGTGTCGCGCTACGGCTGCGTGGCGTTCGCGTCGTCGCTCGACCAGGTCGGCCCGCTCGCCGCGTCCGCGTCGGACTGCGCCGCCGTCCTGGACGCCATATGCGGCCCGGATCCGCACGACCAGACGACGTCCGCGCGCGGCCGGGCAGCGCCTGCGGGCGGCAGGCCGGGGACGGGGCAGTGGCCAGGGGCGGGGATGGGCGCCCGCATGGGCGAGAGCCTGAAGGGCAAGCGCCTGGGGATCATAGCCGAGCTGATGGGCGCCGAGGTGGAGCCGGACGTGCTCCGCTGCGTGGAGGAAGCCGCCAAATGGTACGAGAGCGCCGGCGCGACGGTCAAGCGGGTCAGCCTGCCCATGCTCCGCCACGCCGTGCCCGCGTACTACCTGATATCCAGCGCGGAAGCGTCGGCCAACCTGTCGCGCTTCGACGGAGTGCGCTACGGCCGCCGGGCCGGCGGCGCCGCCAGCTACGGCGAGCTGATCGCCAAGAGCAGGGCGGAGGGGTTCGGCCGCGAGGTCAAGCGGCGCATCCTGCTCGGCACATACGCGCTGTGCTCCGGCTACTACGACGCCTACTACAAGCGGGCCGTGCATCTGGCCGGGATCGTGCGGGCGCAGTACGACGGCGCCTTCGCGGACTGCGACGCGCTCCTGTCGCCCGTTTCGCCCACCGCGGCGTTCGAGGCCGGCAAAGTGCCGGACGATCCGGCCCAGGTCTACGTGGCGGACATATGCACGGTCAGCGCCTCGCTGGCGGGCCTGCCGTCCATATCGACGCCCTGCGGCTACACGGCGGGCGGGATGCCAGTCGGCCTCATGATCACGGGGCGGCGCTGGGACGATCCGCTCGTGCTGGCGCTGGCGGACGCATTCGAGAGGGACTTCGAGAGGCGCGATCCGGCGGGGTTTGGAGCGGGCGACGAGGCAGACGCGGGCGCGGCAGGCGCGATAAAGTGGGGTGAATGAGATGGGCGAAAGCGAAATGGGAGCGACGGGCGCAATGGATACGGCGAGCGCGGCGGGAACAGCTGGCGCGACAGGCGCGGCGGGGGCATCGACAGCGGGCGCAATAGTGGCGGCGGGCGTATCGGCTGTGATGGGCGCGGCAAATGCGCCGGCCGCGACGGGCGCTGCATCGACAGCGGGCGCAACGGGAACAGCTGGCGCGGCTGGCGCGGGATCCGGCTACGAAACGGTCATCGGGCTTGAGATCCACGCGGAGCTGCTGACGGAGACGAAGGTGTTCTGCGGCTGCCCGAACGCTTTTGGCAGCGGCGAGAACACGAATGTGTGCCCGACATGCCTCGGCCTGCCGGGCGCGCTGCCCGTGCTGAGCAGGGCCGCCGTCGAGGGCGCGGTGAAGGCCGGCCTGGCGCTGGGCTGCGAGATCGCCCGCCGGACGCGCTGGGACAGGAAAAACTACTTCTATGCCGACTCGCCGAAGGCGTACCAGATATCGCAGCTCTACGCGCCGCTCTGCGTCGGCGGCGGGCTTGAGGCCGGCGGCAGGTTCGTGCGCATAAACCACATTCACCTGGAGGAGGACGCGGGCAAGCTGATCCACGACGGGCAGCGGCGCGCGACGCGCATAGACTTCAACCGCTGCGGCGTGCCGCTCATCGAGATCGTGACGGAGCCGGACATGCGCTCCGCCGCGGAGGCCGCGGCGTTCATCGAGCGGGTGCGCGAGGCGCTTGTGTACGCGGGCGTGTGCGACGGCAAGATGGAGCAGGGCAGCCTGCGCGTGGACGCGAACATATCCGTCATGCCGGCCGGATCGGCCCGGTTCGGGACGCGCGCGGAGATCAAGAACCTGAACAGCTTCCGGCACGTCGCGCTGGCCATCGAGCACGAGGCCGCGCGGCAGGCGGCCCTGATCGACGCGGGGGGCGCCGTCGTGCAGGAAACGCGCCGCTTTCTGGAGGACAGCGGAGAGACGGCGCCGCTGCGCAGCAAGGAGGACGCCCACGACTACCGCTACTTCCCGGATCCGGACATCCTGCCGCTGGAGATAGGCGATGGCGAGATCGCCGCGCTGCGCGGCGCGATGGGCGAGCCGCCCGGCGCCCGCAGGGCGCGCTATGTCGGGGAGCACGGCATGTCGCCCGCCGACGCGGACACGATCCTCGCCAAAAAGTTCGTGTCGGATTTTTACGACGCCGCGGTGGCGGCGGGCGCCGACCCGCGCGAGGCCGGCAACATGGTGCGCGGCGAGGTGCTGCGCTTTGTCGGCGAAACGGGCGCGGAGAGCGCTCGCATGGCTCCGGGCGACCTCGCGAAGCTGCTGCGGATGTGCGCGGCGGGCGAGATCAGCGCGGCCAGCGCGAAAAAGGCCGTCGCC
>JAISFK010000510.1 GCA_031263625.1 Clostridiales bacterium | reverse complement strand
TTTGCCCGCAAACCCGCCCGGCGCGGCCCATCAGGCCCGGAAAATTCAGCCCGCCGCTACCCATCGCCGCGCAGCATTTCGCCGCTCGCTCGGATTTTGCCGGCATGCCTGTACGCGCCGACTTATAGACAATATGGCATATTATGCGTATAATAGTATGTATGACATTCGAGTGGGATGAAGCGAAAAATCAGAAAAACATAGAAAAGCACCACATTGCATTTGAAAAAGCGCAGGATGCTTTTTATGATAAAAGTCGTCTTATCATAAAAGACAAAAAACATTCCAATGGAGAAGACCGATTCTTCTGTATTGGAAACGACGGGAAAGGCATAGTAACCGTAAGGTTTACCATGAGAAACGAAAACATCCGCATATTTGGAGCCGGATATTGGCGAGAAGGGAAAAACAGATATGAGCAAAAAAATAGTTTACGCTAACGCGCCTAAAAACATTTCAAAAAACATATCAGAAGGCGAAATTATGGCTGATTTTTTGCCGCCGCCGGAACAATTAGCAAGAAAAGAGCCAAAAGTAAAAGTTACTATAACTTTAAGTAGCAAAAGTATTGATTTTTTTAAGCAGTTTGCGGAGAAAAACAATGTAAAGTATCAAACGATGATAAATGATGTATTGGATTTATATGTGCAAAAATATAAAGACAGATGAGTATTGATAGCTCATCTTTTGAAAAAACAATGCCATCGTCGTGTCCTGGCTGTTGCTGTCGCACGCCGCGACGGCCAAGAGCATCAGGGCCGCGAGCGGCGCTTTGCGAACACTGTGGTCGCGAGATAATTATATTCAGGCATATCGCACATGTAAATTCCAAATAATTGACATTCGTTCAGAATTAGTTCCAATATTTTTTGCTTTTGCCCGCAAACCCGCCCGGCGCGGCCCATCAGGCCCGGAAAATTCAGCCCGCCGCTACCCAGCGCCGAGCGCGCCAACCCCGATCTGCTCGACATCATGCGCATGCGGCGCACCGTGGATGCGCAAAATCCTCGGCAGCATGGGCGCCGGCGAGGCGCGGGTATGCCGCAAGCGAGTGGAGCTTGCACACAGGATGCTGAATGGGGGCTTCATGCTGTACGTAGACGACAGCCCGATGAGATTTGACGGCTACGCTGAGCGCCCCATCCACGCTGAAAAATCCATTCCGCAGAGTGGATTTTGGGTGTTACGGGTGGTATAATAAACCATAGTGGTGGCATTATCGCAAATGAAGGGGATTCTGTGCGCAACAGGGTTGTAGAGGAAGCGAAAAAACAAATTGCGGAATTGCCCAAGGTTATCAATGTTGGCCAGCAGAACAAGCATATTGCGGGTATGAAGGAGTACAATGATTATAAGAGCAGGCTGGCGGGAAAGAACCAGCATGGCTCAGGCTGGATTTACGGTGGAATAGACGGGGCGCGGAGTTTGGCGCATAAGTATTGGAAACGGGGAAAGATGAAAAGCCTGTTTGAGTATCTGCATACGAGAGTCAGAATAAAAACCAAGGACGGGCGAACGCTCGAGGGCGACGTCGATGGCGTGGCAAGCGGGCTTGAAACTGAATCAGGCTATGACGAGATAAGCCTGGAATACCCTGAATGGCAGGAGATTGTGGATGAAAGCGAGATCGCGAGCATAGAGGCGCTGGCGGCATACAGGCCGCCAGTCGGGCAGCTGCGCGCCGCGAAATGAGCTTTGGCTACTTTTATTGCTAGGGGGGAAAGCTTCAAATGAAAGGAGGCGTTATGGGATGGCGCAGACAACTTTTAGCGTTCGCATGGACAGCGAGATCAAGCAGCGGTTTGAAAAGTTTTGCGCGGAAGAAGGTTTGACGACAGCGCGGGCGATAAATTTGTTTGCGAGGGCAGTTGTACGCGAGCAAAGGTTGCCGTTCGAGGTTGTCCCATTCGCGAAGAAACCCGATCCGTTCTATTCCGAAGCTAACCAAGAATTTTTGAGGGAGTCGATAGCCGCGCTGGATGCAGGCAAGGGGATAGTCAGAAAGACCATTGAAGAGCTAGAGGCAATGGAAAATGGTTGACTTCCAAGAAAGGGCTTGGGATGAGTATTTATATTGGCAAACACAGGACAAGAAAACGCTGAGAAGGATAAATGAGCTTATCAAAGACATCATGCGAAATGGCTATGAAGGCATAGGAAAGCCTGAACTCCTCAAAGGCAGTCTGTCGGGTTGGTGGTCGCGGCGCATTGACGGCACTAATCGCTTGGTATATCGCCTGAAAGTTGATGGGACGCTGGAAATATCGCAATGCAAAGGCCATTACGACAACTAAAACTCGTCCGCCGTCCGTAGCCGCGCGCTCTCAGCTGGCGGCGGGGAGCCTGCGCAGGGCGCGGCGGACGGCGGGCGCGACGGCCGCGCACGCGGCGATTTTGATCAGATCCAGCGGTATGAACGGCAGGACGGACGCCGCCAGCGCGCGGGGAAAATCCATGCGGCCCACGCCCATGAGCCAGGCGGCGCCAAAAGCGTAGCACATCGCGGTCGCCAGAAGGTACGACAGCGCGTATGCGACGCTTTGCGCGGCAACGGGGCCTGTTGCGCCTGTGCTCGCGCCCGCGAATGAGCCTGTTCCCGCGGGCGGGCTGTCGCCGGCAGCGCCCGCCTGCGCCCCCGGTTTGCGCGACGCCAGCCGCCTGCCGAGCGGCGGCGCGATCATGCCGATGGCCAGCGTCATGGGCACATACGCCATGAGGAAGCCGCCGGTCGGGCCGAGCAGCGCGGCGACCCCGCCTTTGAAGCCGGCGAACACCGGAAGCCCGGCCGCCCCCAGCAGCAAGTAGACGGCCTGCGACAGGACGGCGAGCCTCGGCGCCAGCACCGTCGCGATCAGACAGACCGCGAACAGGGACATCGTCAGCGGGACGGGCGTTATCGGCAGCGGGATGGACAGCTGCGACAGCACGGCCATGACCGCCGCGAACACGCCGGCCATGGCCATGTCCTTGGCCGCAAGCGGCCTCGCGCCAGCATTGCGAGCGTTCCAAGCGTTCCGAGTGTTTCGAGCGTTACCTTTTTTCACATCAAGCCCCCGTATTTTCGCCTATGCGCCGCCTTGCGCCTCAATCGCCGCCGCCCGCCGCGCCTCAATCGCCCGCCGCGCAACTATCCGCGCCAGCTTGCCGGCCTGCCGCCCGCTACCCGCATTGCGTCGCCCGCCGCCCTCTTGCGCCGCCCCGTTGCCGCCGTGCGCCCCGGCCCGCGCGGCCACCCGCGCCAACTTGGCCAGCTTGCCGCCCAGCCTGGCCCTTGCTTGCCCAGCCGCCGCCCGCCGCGCTCTGCCTTGCGCCGCCGCTACTCGTTGTGGATCGCCTTCAGGACGCTGAGCTTCATCGCCCGGCGCGCCGGCAGGAACCCCGATATGACGCCGATGATCGTCGCGAACACGAGGCCGACGGCGACCAGCCACACGGGTATGATCGACACGGCCATCTGGCTGTCGCCCGCCGACGACTGAAACCCGCCAAACGAGCTGAGCAGGCCGCCGCCGAACCTGTTCAGCAGGAACGATATCAGGTAGCTGAACGCGACGCCCACGAATCCCCCGAAAAAGCCGATCAGCCCCGCCTCGAACAGGAACAGCTGGCCGATGTTGCCCAGCTTGCAGCCCAGCACCTTCATGACCGCGATCTCCTTCGTGCGCTCGTACACGGACATGATCATCGTGTTGGCGATGTTTATGGCGGCGACGAGCAGCGACACTGCGGCTATGCTGCCCAGCAGCTGCTGGATCTTGTTCGTCGTTTCCTCCATGTATTTCAGGTATTGCAGCGGGCTGCTCGCGCCGAGGCCCATCTCGTTGAGCTTTTTCTGGACGACCTCGACGTCGCGCACGTTTTTCACCTTGACGAGGGCGTTTTCGTACTTGGTGGCGTTCGAGCCTCCGGACGAGGACGACACCCTGGCCACGCCCCCGCCCGCCGAGTTCTTGTTGCGGCGGGCCTCCTCCTCCATGACCTTCTTGACCCAGTTTATGTTGGCGATGATGCTGTAGTCGTATTCGCCGTACTCGCTTTCGCCGCCGCCGACGATCCCGGCGGCCGCAAGCTTGTACAGCTTGGGCTTCTGCGTCTGGGACTGCACGTTGCCGGGCCTCTTGCGCTCGCCGTATGACCAGTCGCTCGTCATTACCACCTTCCCGGAGTACACGTCAACCGGCGGCGGCTTGCTGAAGTCCGCGTTCCCCCAGTACGTGCCGTTGTTGTTCGAGCGCGTGTTGTAAAAATTGTACAGAAGGCGCATGCCGAACAGCACGGTGCTCGTGTCGTCCGTCTGCAGCATGCGGCCCTCCTTGAGCTTGATGCCGAACTTGTCCATCACCGACGTGTCTATGCCGACCAGATCGCCGGACGTCTTGTATTTGCCGGACACGAGGCTGAAATAGGAGCGCAGCAGCGGCGTGACCGCCTCCACCTCGTCGAACTCCGCGATCTTCGCGATCGCCTTGTCGTCTATCTTGCCCTGGACGGGCGTCTGCGCCACCTTTGCCGCGCCGCCCGACGATGAAGTTTCGGGGTAATAGTACGTGTTCACGGTGATCACGTTGACGCTGCCGATTGACTCGACGGCCCTCATGTTCGCCTCGTTCATGCCGACGCCCAGCGACAGCATGACGATGATGGCCGCCGTGCCGATGAGCACGCCGAGCACCGTAAGGATTGTCCTGGCCTTGCGCTTCAGCAGATTGCGCACGCCCATCGCGATTATGTCGCTGTTCCTCATTTCAGCTCCTCCCCGCCCCCGCCGGGCTCGCTACCGCCCCCGCTGGGGCCGCCGCCCTTGCCGTTGCCGCTGGGGCCGCCGCCCTTGCCGTTTCCGTTGCCGTCGCCCCCGGCGTCCAGCTCCAGCGCCGCCTCCATCCTGCGCCTCTTTTTGCGCCGCCGGGCGGCCAGCGCGACGCACCCTGCGATCAGCAGCAGCGCGCCGGCGGCTATGGCGATCGGCAGCGGCTTTGCGAACCTCTGCGCGAGGCCCAGCAGGCCGGGCGCCGGCTCGCCCCCGCCGTCGCCCATGCCGCCCGAATCCAGCGCCGCGTCCCCGCCCATGCCGCCAAAGTCCATGTCCGAGCTGTCCATGACGGATATCGGGAACTCCTTGCGCTCCTCGTATGTCTTGCCGGCGGCGTCCTCGTATGTCACGACGACCGCCCCCATCTGCTCGCCCGCGGACTCCGGGACGACCGAGCCGTCGTAAAAGTCCGTCGCGCCGGACAGCATGTTGCCCGCGTAATAGCTCTGCGCCTGCGCCGAGAACGGGCCGGCCGTGCTCACCATCACGTTGTACAGCGTGGTCTTGCCCATGTTGATGAACTCGAAGGACACGCCAAAGCCCGCGCCGACGGACGCCTCGGCGCCAGCCATGTTGATGTCGCCTATCATGAGCTTCGTCTGCTGGCTCACGGGTATGCTGATGCTCTCGCGCGCCGTGATCGGGTTGTTCTTGCTGTCCTCGTACTCGATGTCGGAGTAGAGCGGGTACGACTTCGGCTCCGCGTCGCCCTTGATATACAGCGTGATGGACTTGTCCACCTCGTGCCTCGGCTCGATCTGCTCTATGTAGAACGTGTTGCTGCCCTCGACGGGCGTGAATATGCCGCCCTGCGACGCGGTTGACGAGGACGACTCGCTCGATGCCGAGTTGAGCTGCGCCTTTATGTTCTTCACCGTTTCCGACATGCTCGTGTTGAAGAACGTCAGCGTGATGTCAACCGTCTGCCCGGCCTTCGCGTCCTCCGGCTCGTAGCTGTAGCGGCTTATGATGATCTTGGGCACGGACGCCTTCACCGTCGTCGTCTCGTCCTTCTTCTCATCCGGCTTGAACAGCTGCACGCCGACGTACTGCGTCGCCGTGACGGGCTTCGCGTCCGGCGCGGCGCCTGGGCTGCCGCCCGCGCTTCCCGCCGCGCTCGTCGCCCCCGTCGCGCCCGCGCTCCCTGCTGAGCCCGCGCTTCCCGCCGCTCCCGCCGCATCGGCGCCGGCGCTCGCGCTCGCCCCCGCCGCGCCGCCAGCGCCGCTCGATGCGGCGGTCCCGGCCCCCGATGTGCCTGCCGCGCCCGTCGCCCCCGCGCTTCCAGCCGCGCCCGCCGAGCCGCCCGCCCCCGCCTGGGCGGAGCCGGGCTTCGCCGGCGTGTACTCTATCGTGAACGCTATGGGGTAATTGCCCGTGGCCTGCGGCTTCGACACGCTGAAATCAAACCGCGCGGGCACTGCGGCCCCCGGCGCGATGGGCTTCAGCATCATCGTGTTCAGCGTCTTGCCGATGAACTCCTGCCCCGCCGCATACGACAGCTTGACGTTCTCCATGTACACGTCGCCCGTGTTCCTGACTTCGAACGTGACGGAAAAATTCGAGCCCTCCCTCAGCTCGCCGCCGGGCGAGGACACGTTCGCGAACTCCACGGCCGTGTACGAGGACGCGGCGGGCTTCGCATCGAGCGGCACGAACAGGGCGCTGTCCTCGCCGTATTCCTTGCCGGCCTCGTCCTTCCAGCTCACGCCGATGGTCAGCGCCGCGTGCTCGCCGGAGAGCTTTTCGGAAGCCTCCAGCTGGAAGATCTCGGTGACGCTGCCCTTCCCCCGGATGTCGCTCAGGTAGCGTATGTCCGTGGAGTCCGCGGTGACGATGCCGTCCGGCGCCAGCCCCTTGAGGGACAGCTTGACGTCCCGCGCCTCGAGCGTGCCGGAGTTTCTCAGCCGCACCGCGAGCGAGAACGCGCTGCCCGGCATGACGCTGGCCGCGCTTGGCTCGGCCGAGTCAATGGCGAGCTTTGGCGCGGTGTTCGAGTTGCTGATCCTTATTATGATGACCTCGGACGACTCGGCCGTCTGGTCGCCGGCCAGCGACGGGCGGGCCGTGAACTTGACGTTTACGTTGTTCTGCCCGTCCTTCGCCGTGGGCAGCACGTTGACGCGGAAGCTCACGAGCTTGACCTCGTTGATGGCGAGCGTGCCGATGCGCGCCGTGAAGGCGTATTTGTCGTATTCAAACGGGAAGCCCGCGTTCTCACCCGGATCGATGCTCACGGTGATGTCCCTCGCGCCCTGCTTGCCGACGTTCTTGACCGGCAGCTCGAACTCGTAGCGCTCGCCGGCCCTCGCCGTCGCGAACTTCGCGCTCGTGTCCACCGCGAGCCTTGGCGGGTCGGCCTGCCCCGACGGGGGAATGTAGCTAGGGCCGCTGAGGTCGTCCGCGTAGCACTCCGTGACCAGTATGCTGACGGGGTCGTCGAACTGCGCGGCGTCCGCGGCGCCGGGCAGCTTGAGCGAGCCCATGAGGTTGAGCGACAGGCTGCGCGAGCCGCCGCTGTATTTCAGCGCGTATTCGAGGGTGAGCATTGTCCCGTCCGAGCTGAACTCCATCGCCGAGATGGCGCCCGAAAAGCTGGTGCTCGTTATGGGCGCGCTCATCGCGCCGACAATCGTCACGTCGGGCGACTTGCTGAACCGTACGACGATGCGGAAGCTGTCGCCTTTGAATATCTCCTGCATCGCGCGCTGCGAGTTGGCCTCGTATACGGCGTAGCCCATGAGCTTCATGCCGGAGCTGGCCGCGGCGGCCCCGCTGCCCGCGAACGCGCTCAGCGCGCCTGCGGGCGCCGCGCCGGGGAGGAGCGCCGCCGCCACCGCCAGAACCGCCGCCAGCGCCGCGGCGAGCCTCCCGCGCCAGCCCCCGCGGCCTGCGCGGCCGACGAGCCCGACGGAACCGACGCGACCGGCGCGGCCGGCGCGGCCGACGCAGCCGGCGCGACCGGATCGTTTTGTGCTTCCAGAATCCATGATAGTGCTATCCCCCATTATTTTTACTTTTGTTGACGTTGACAATGATGTCGTCTATCTCCCCGTCCTTTATCTTGACGATGCGATCCGCGTACTCCGACAGCTCGTTGTCGTGCGTGACCATGATCAGCGTGTGGCCGTTGGAGCGCGAAATGCTCATCATGAGCCGCATCACTTCCTCCCGCGTCCGCGAGTCGAGGTTGCCCGTCGGCTCGTCCGCGAAGACTATTTCGGGCCTGCCGACAAACGCCCGCGCGATCCCCACGCGCTGCTGCTGCCCGCCGCTCATCTGCGTCGGCTTGTGCTTGACGTGCGAGCCGAGCCCGACGCTGTCCAGCATCCTGAGCGCGAGCCTGTCGCGCTCCCGCTTGGGGAAGCCCCTGAATATCAGCGGCATCGCGACGTTTTCCCTGGCGGTAAGCGCGGGCATGAGGTTGTACGACTGGAATATGAACCCGATGTGGTCCTGGCGAAAGCGCGCGAGCCTGTTTTCGCTCATTTTGTCTATATGCTGGCCCTTTATGATGATGTCGCCCCGCGTCGGCTTTTCCAGCCCCGCTATCATGTTGAGCAGCGTGGACTTGCCGGAGCCGGACGTCCCGAGGACGCAGCAGAACTCCCCCTCGCGCACGCTGAGGCTGACGTTGCGCAGCGCCACGACCCTCTCCTGCCCGATCACGTAGACTTTGCTGATGTTGTTGATGACAATGATGTCGTTGATGCCGTTGGTGCCGTTGATGCCGTCAGCAGCCAGAATTTCCAACCCCCCCATTGCTTCTTTCCATTGCTTCCTTCCGGTGCTTCTTTCTGTTGATTCCTCCCGTTGATTCCTTTCGTTGATTCTTTCCTATTCGCATAAATCGCATGGCTGTTTGCGCGCTGCATTGACGGGCGCTCCCGCAGCTCGCGAACGCCCCCTATTATAGACGCGGCCCCGGCGCGTTTTGTTCCGTTTTTCGCTTTGCCAAATTGGGATTCAGTGCCTTGCAGGCCTTCGCTAGTGCGGATGGGCAGGGCCATGGGCCTGCCCTTGCCGATGATGGCGATTTTCCCGTCGCAGCCCAGTTCGCCACAAATCGCCCTGGGCGGGCTGCGGAAGCCCCGGTCGCCGCAAATGCGCGCGATCCGATCGCCCCTTTGTCCTTCAAGAAATTATTGTACGCGACTGCCGCCCAAATGTCAACCGGAATCGCGCCCCGGGCTGTCCCACGCGCCCCGCCCGCCCCGGTAAAATGCCGCCGTCAGCGCTATGCCGCCGGCGATGAGCGCGAGGTTCATCGCGAACGGCAGGTCGCGCGACATGTCGGACAGGATCCCGGCTATCCAGCCGAACGGCGCGCTGATGAACATGATGGACATCTGCATGAGGGCGAGCACGCGGGCGCGCTCCGCCGCGTCCACGTGGATGGCGACTAGCGACTCCGCCAGCATGGCCAGCATCCCGACCGCGAAGCCGTCGAACAGCAATGACACGCACAGCATGGGATAGCGCAGGAAGCCCCCCGCCGGGGCGAGCACGAGCAGCGCCTGGCCGCACAGGTAGCTCGCGAACCCGAGCAGCGTCGGGTTTCTCAGCCGGAGCTGGCTTATGCGCGCGATGACCGTGAAGAAGAACGCCAGGGCGATCAGCGAGCGCAGCATGGGGAAAAACGGCAGGGCGCTGTCGGGGACGCCCAGCTTCTTGCTGACGAGTATCTGCCAGAACGTCGTGTTTACCATGCCCACGATGCCGACCAGCGACGATATGGCGAGCGCGTACAGCGTGCCGCGCGACCGCGCCATCAGGCGCGCGATGCGGCCGTAGCCGCGCAGCAGCGAGAGCAGGCTCTGGCCCTGCGTTTCGCGCCTGCGCGCCGCGCCCGTCGCCGTTTCCGTCGAAAAGCGGTACAGCACGGCGATCTTCGCCGTCATAACTACAAAGGCGTTGGCGTACAGTATGCGGATCGCCGGGACCAGCGTGAGCCGCGACACGAGGACGGACGATATCGGCGCGAACAGCGCGGACATGTGGCCGCAGATGATGACCAGCGAGTACAGGCGCGTGATCTGGCTCTTTTCGGCGTCCTCGACGAGCAGGCAGTCCCAGGAGTTCGTCGTCACCTTCATCACGCCGTTGAACAGGGCCGCGACCAGAAAGTGCCTGAAGTCCGAGGCGAGCATCCAGATGACGCACGGGACGCACCACGCGACGAAGTCGAATATGGCGGTTGACAGGCGCCGCCCCAGCTTGTCGATGATGGGGCCGCTCAGGAACGCGAATATCACCTGCATGAACATGTAGACGGACGCGACGGCGCCGATCTCCACGTCGTTCAGCCCCACCGCCAGCATGAACACGGAGGCGTATGGCAGGCACAGGTTCATGGACAGGCCCCACATGGGCTCCGTGTACACGCAGGCCCTGGGGTTGCCGCGCAGCCCCGTAAGCGTTCGGATAAGCGGGTTGCCCGCTATGGAAATTCGTCGCACAAAAATTCCCTTGTCGTCATCGTCATTAGGCGGGCGGGCCGGCCGGCCGCCCATGGCTTATACTGACGAGCATTTGAATATACCATAAACGCGAGTCAGTAATACTCGTTTCCTCTGTCCGACCGCAATTTGCGGTCGGAATTTCCAATCGAACACGAGTATATTTTACAGCCGCCGCGCGAAAATGGCAACCGAAAATGCCGAAAATGGCAACAGCACATCCGAAATGATCCGAAATGATTCGAAATGATCCGAAATGATTCGATGCCCGAATTTCTTGACGCCCTCGCCCCAATAGTGGTATGCTGTTTACCTCACATGTGCGCGGCGGCCGCGCAAAAAGGAGCGCCAAAATGCGTCAATGCATGGATTCGGGCAATCTGCACAGAAGAATCAGCAAAATAATGGGGCAGATAAAGGCCATAGACAAGATGATCGACGAGGACATCCCCTGCGAGGACGTCCTGATTCAGATCAACGCGGCCAAGAGCGCCTTGCAGAAAGTCGGCCAGGTCGTTCTGGAGGGCCATTTGAACCACTGCGTCCGCGAGGGGATCGAGCACGGCGACGCCGACAAGACGATAGCGGATTTTGCCAAGGCCGTCGAGCATTTTTCGCGGATGACGTAGCGCGCCGCAGCGCGACGCAGCGCGCCCGCCCACTCCCCGCGTCCCCGTGTCCGCATCCATCTCATCCCCCGCACCCCTGCCCTCGCAACCCCCGCATCCCCTTCCCGGCTTTGGCGTTCGGACGGTTGCAATAGCGCCCCGACTGTGCTAGTATGTTCAGTGTCAGGCGGCCATATGGTCACTGCGGAGGCGGCTTTTTATGCGCCCCGCGGAGGCAAAGAGCGCGGACAAAAATTTGAACGGGAGGGGAAAGACGGTGAAAACAAAACTCGGAATCTCAATCGGACTCTTGGGGGCTGCGGCGTACTTCCTTGGACTTTTCGGCGGGTACACGGCCGTGGTGATTCTCGCGGGGTACATACTGCTGTTCGAGTCGGACAGATGGCTGCAAGTGTCCGCAGTCAAGGCGGTGGCTGTCTGCGTGTTCTTTTCGGTCGTTTCCGCGGTCGTCGGCCTTATACCCGACGCGATAAGGCTGATAGACGGCGTGGTCGGCATTTTCGGCGGCTCATTCTCAATCGGCTTCATTTCAAATATCGTGGCGCTGGCCAGCACAATTCTCAGCATAGCCCAAAAGCTGCTGCTGCTCATGCTCGGACTGCTTGCCCTGGATCAAAAAACGTTTGAGTTTGGCGCGGTTGACAGCCTAATAAGCAAGCATTTTCCGCTTGGCGGCGCCGGCGCCGCGCCTGCCGCGAGCGCGGCGGGCCCCAGGCCGTGCCCGACGTGCGGCGCCGAAATTCCGGCAGGCACGGCGTTCTGCGGCAGCTGCGGAAGCAAAGTATAAATGCGGCATAGGCGCCCATATCGCCCATATCGCCTATACCGCATCTATCGCCTATATCACAGCCTATGTCGCACGCATATGGAAAGGCGGGGGCGCGCCGCATGAGAATATACGACTTTTCGCAAAAGCTCTCGCTGGACGCGGGCTCGCTCCCCGACGCCTGCAGGGAGAGCGGCGCCCTGTTCGTCATGTGCCGCGTCCATGACGTGCCGGCGCTGCAGGGCGTGTTCGGCTGGGACGAGAGCACGGTGCTCGACTGCGCGGATCTCGACGAGAGCGTCCGCTACACGGGCTACGACGGCTACGACTTCATCAGCCTCGTCCACATGGAGCTTGAGGGCGGCGGCCTCTCGCTGCGCGAGATCAACCTCTACATCTCGGGCCGGTATCTCGTGCTCGTGACGCCGGAGCACGACAGCCCGAGGCTTCGCGAGATGGAGGCGGCCATCCACGCGGCTTCCGAGTCGATCGCGGAAAAGGGCGCGGGCCTCGGCAGGCTGTATTTTCTGATATTCCACCACCTGCTCGCCGACTTTTCGGACATGCTGGAGGAGGCGGAGGACAGGATGGAGGCCCTGGCGGAGGCGATAACCGAGAGCGCCGCGCGGGACTGCCTCGCCGAGATAGGCCGGCTCAGGAAGACGGCGTACACGGCGAAAAAGCAGCTGCGCTCGCTCTCGTACATAGGCGCCCAGATCCTCATCGACGAAAACGGCATTATAGACAAAAAGCTGGGGCGGCATTTCCGCAGCATCGACACAAGGCTCAAAAAGCTGTACGACTTCGCGGAGAGCCTCTACGAGCTGGGCAATGAGCTGCTCCACACCTACGACAGCAAGCTCACGCTCAAGATGAACGACACGGTGAACAAGCTCACGCTGCTGACGCTGTTTTTTGGGCCGCTCACGGTGATCACCGGCATATACGGCATGAATTTCAGCTTCATGCCGGAGCTCGGCTGGCCATACGGATACCCGCTCGCCATATGCCTGATGGCGGCCGTCTCGCTGATTTTGTACCGAATCCTCAAGGCGAAAAAGTGGCTGTGACGGCGTGCGGCAGGCGGTGTGCGGCGACAGACGGCGGGCGGCAGGCGATAGGGGGCAACCTGCGGCAGGCGATAGGGGGCAACAGGCGACATGCGACAGATGGCAGCAGACGTCAGGCGGTGGGCGACAGACGGCGTGCGGCGGCAAGCGGTGAGACAGGGCAAGGCAAGATAGGGCAGGAAAGGATGTTTTGGCATGAACTATTCAGCGTACATAGGCTCCTACGCGTCCGGCGGGGGATACGGCATATACCGGCTGGATTTTGATCCGGGCGCGGGCGCGATGAGCGCCGCCGGCGCGGCGAGGGCCGAGAATCCCAGCTACCTGCTGTTCTCGGCGGACAGAACCATGCTGTACGCCGTCAACGAGTCCGACGAATGGGGCGGCGAGCCGGGCGGCGGGATCACGGCGTACAGCGTCGGCGAGGGCGGCTCGCTTGCGGAAAGCGCCTCGCGCCCGACCGGCGGCAGCGCGCCGTGCCATCTCGGCATATGCGGCGGCTACCTGTTCGCGGCCAACTACGGCGACGGCACCGTTTCGGGATTCCCGCTCGGCGGCGGCGTCCCCGGCCCGCGCGCCCTGCTGCACAGGCACGAGGGGAGCGGCCCGGACAGGCTGCGCCAGGGCGGCCCGCACGCGCACTGCGTCGCGCCCGTACCCGGAAGCGACGAATTTTGCGTCGTCGATCTGGGCATCGACCAGGCGCGCTTCTACCGCGTCGGCGGGACGCGCGGCGCGCCGGAGCCGGGGCTGGATCCGACGCCGGGGCTTGAGCTGGAACTGGAGCTGGTCCAGGCCATGCCGGCGCCGCCCGGCAGCGGCCCGCGGCACGTCGTGTTTTCGCCCTGCGGGCGGCTCGCGTGGCTCGTGACGGAGCTGTCGAACGAGGTGTGCGCGATGGAGCGCGGCGGTGCGCGCGACGGCAATGGCAACGGCAACGGGAGCGGCGGAAGCAACGGAAGTCCCAGCGGCGGCGGATGGCGGATAACGCATAGATATTCCGCGCTGCCCGCCGGATACGCCGGCGCGAGCTCGTGCGCGGCCATTAGGCGCTCCCCGGACGGAAAGCTGATCGCGGCGTCGAACCGCGGCCACGACAGCGTCGCGGTCTTCTCGGCGGACGAAAAGACGGGGGCGCTCGAACCGATCGGCATATACCCGACCGGCGGCAAGTCGCCGCGCGACATCGCCTTCACGCCGGACGGCAAGTGGCTGCTCGCGGCGAACCAGGACTCCGATCTCGTGACGGCCCTGTCGGTCGATGGCGGGTTCGGCCTGCTGGAACTGAGGCAGCGCGTGTCCAAGCCCGTGGCGATACTGTTCTAAATATAATAAATATAGTATATATACTATAATCTCAACAAGCATGGGAGTGATTGACATGTGGCTATGTCCCAAATGCGGGCGCGAGTTCAAGAACGCCGGGCAGCACCATTTCTGCGGCAAGATCGCCACCATCGACGACTACATCGCCGACCAGCCCGCCGAAGTCAGGCCGCTGCTGAGCAGCGTCCGCGAGACGATCCGCGCCGCCGCGCCGGGGGCGGAGGAGAAAATCTCGTGGCGCATGCCGACGTTCTGGCAGGGCGAGAACCTCGTGCACTTCGCGGCGTTCAAGGGGCACATCGGGCTGTTTCCGGGCGGCGAGGCCGTCGGCGTGTTCGCGGACAGGCTGTCCGGCCTGGCGACGAGCAAGGGCGCGATCCGCTTCCCGTATGGCAAGCCGATTGACCACGAGGTTATCGCCGACATAGTCCGCTGGCGCGCGCAAAACGCCGGCGCAAAAAGGGGGACATAGCAATGGGAGCAAGCGTGCTCGCAATCTGCGGCGCCGCCGACAAAAAGCGCAACACCGCCGCCATGCTGAAAAGCGCGTTTGACGGCGCGACGGGTGCGCCAGGCGCCTCCGGGGAATTTGTGTGGCTTTACGACCTGGCTTTCCGGGGCTGCTCGGGCTGCCACTCCTGCAAGCTGCTGGACGAGCGCCGCTTCGCCCGTTGCGCCATGAGGGACGGGCTGACCCCGGTGCTGGAGAAAGCCGTCGCCGCGGACGTGATCCTGATCGGCTCGCCGATCTACTTCAGCGACGTGACCGGGGAAACGCGCTCGTTTCTGGAGCGGTTCTTCTTCCCCGGCATAACCTACAACAAGGAGCGCGAGCCCACCTACCCCAAGCGCCCGAAAGTCGGCTGGGTGTTCACGATGAACGCCCCCGGCGAAACGTACAGGGGCTATTTCGACGGCCTGGCGGCCATGACGGGGCGCATCATAGGGGAAACCGAGTATGTGATGGCGTGCCAGACGCAGCAGTTCGAGGACTATTCCGAGTACGCCGCGACCATGTTTGACGAGGCGGCGGTCAAGCGCCGGCACATCGAGCAGTTCCCAAAGGACTGCGAGGCCGCGTTCATGATGGGCAGGCGGCTCGCCGGGGGAGGCTGATTTTGGCTTGCGGCGGCAAATGCGATAACGATAGCGGCAGCGCCAGCGACAACAGTGGCAACAGCGGCAAATTCGGCAGCGGCTGTGGCGGCAACGGCAGCGGCAACAGCGGCAAATGCGGTAGCGCCGGTGCCAGCGCCAACGGCAGCAGCGCCAGCGACGAGCTGTTCATGCGCGAGGCGCTGAAGCAGGCCGCCCGCGCCTTGCGCAAAAGCGAGGCCCCTGTGGGCGCTGTCATCGTGAAGGACGGCGCCGTCATAGCGCGCGGGCACAACGAGCGCGAAACGCGGCAGGACGCCACGCTCCACGCCGAGATGACCGCGATCAGGCGGGCATGCAAGGCCCTGGGCCTGTGGCGGCTGCACGGCTGCAGCATATATGTGACGCTTGAGCCGTGCGCGATGTGCGCGGGCGCCATCGTTCTGGCCAGAATCGACCGGGTGGTCTTCGGCGCGCCGGACCCGAAAGCGGGCGCGTGCGGCAGCGCCATGGACGTGCTGGGCAACCCCAGGCTCAACCACCGCCCGGCCGTGGCGCCGGGGGTGCTGCAGGGCGAGTGCTCGGAGATGCTGTCCGGCTTTTTCGCGCAGCTCAGGCGCAAATAGCGCAAAGGGAAGCCAATGCCCGTCGCTAAAGCCTTCGTTGACACCAACGCAGCGGCCTATCCCTCGCCCTCCTGATTTTGGCACACCTCCAGAAACGCCAGCGCGTTTTCCGGCGGGATGTCCGGCGTCATGCCGTGGGTGGGCGCCAGTATGTACCCGCCGCCCGCCGACAGTATCTTCAGGATCCGCCGGGTTTCCCGCCTGACCTCCTCCGGCGTGGCGAAGGGCAGCAGCCTCTGCGTGGAGATGCCGCCGAAAAACGCGATGCTTTTCCCGTATTTTTCCTTGAAGGCCGCGATGTCGTATATTTCCGGCTGAAATGTGTTGTAGATGTCCAGGCCGAGGGCCGCCAGATCCGGGAATACCTCCGAGCAGTCGCCGCAGGAGTGCTGCGCCACGAACATGCCAGCGTCTTTCACTGCCCTGTACATTATCTCCAGCCTGGGGCGGATGAACGCCTTCCAGGACGGATAGCCCATGATCAGCCCCTTTTGCTGCCCCCAGTCGTCCCCCCAGAAAACGCAGTCGATGTCGTACTCGCCGACGATCTTCACCACTTTGAGGTTGTAGTCCAGGATGCCGTCCAAAAGCCGGCCCATAAACTCCGGCTCCAGCAGGAAGCCGCACAGGACGTCCTCCATGGAGCAGAGCGTCCAGGCGCGCTCGAAAAGCGAAAAGCCTATCGTGTACATCGTGAAAAAATCCTTGCGCGCCGCCAGCGCCTCGCATTTGGCCCTGATCAGCGCCTCGTCCGGCTCCGGGAACCGATAGCCGCCGAAGTCGAAGTCCCGGACGGGGTATTTCGACACCACGCCGAAGTCGCCCTCCTGCCGCCGATCCCACTCCACGCCGAACATGTCGGCAAAGCGCCCGCCGCCGAGATCCACGAAAGACTCGTTGCGCGCCGCGCGCAGGTAGGAGCCGGTGTGCTCGAAAAAATCGGCGTCCCCCGCGGCCTTCGCAAGAATGGCCTCCATGTCCTCCGTCAAGTCCATCTGGTATGGGACCGGGCTGACATATTCATGGCAAAGCGCCTTTTTCACGGCTTCCCTTCTGGTCATGCG
>JAISFK010000453.1 GCA_031263625.1 Clostridiales bacterium | reverse complement strand
CGCGCCGCCGCCCGCCGTGGCGCCGCGCTGCCTGGCGCCCTGCTCCTCCGCGCCCTGCGCACCAGCCGGGCCGTCCCGGCCAGCCGCCTCGGACTGCGATCCCGCCTCGGCGGCTCCGCCGCCCGCATCGCCCGCACCGGCTGTACCAGCCGCACCGGCCACGCCTGCCGCCTCGCCGCCCTGCGCACCCGCGCCATCGCCTCCGGCGGCCCCGCCTTCGCCGCCCCCCTCGCCCTCCGCGCCGTCGCCGGGCAGCGCCATCGCCGCCGAGGCGGCCGCGGCCGCAGCGGCTTCGGCGGCCTCTGCCTCCGCCCGCGCCGCAGCCTCCCGCGCGGCCTCGGCGAGCGCTTCCTCCAGCGCGCTTTCGCGGCTGGCCTGAAGCGGCGTGACAATATCCACGAGCGCCGATATCACCAGGTCGTTCTCTATGCTCTCGGGTATGCCGCGCGTGACCACCTCGATGGATTTGATCGAGATCGAGCCTATCTGCCCCTGATAGTAGTTCTGGAACTCGCTCAGAATCATCGTGCTGTAGGCGCTGTCTATCGCCCTGCTACAACGCGCGTATGCCTTTTCGTAGTCGCCTCCGTCTATGAACTCTATCCACTCGCGCGGCTGCTGCGCGACCGTTTCCACGTCGAGGCTCTGCTTGAACTTGTTTATGAGATCCGCCCGCGCGCTGAGCGTCTGCCTCTGCTCCTGAATCGTCCTGTCCAGCTCGGCGAGCGCCGCGTCCTTTTCGGCGCCCTGCTGGTTCAGCGCGCTGATCTGCGAGTTGAGCTCGTTCGCGGATTCGTTCAGGCTTTTGATCGTGTCGGCCTGGGCGTTGACCACGACGGACTTCGCCCTGTTCTCCTCGTCCAGCCTGTCCAGGTTCAGGCCGGACGTCTCGTTTTGCAGCAGCATGTAGTTGAAGCCGATGAAAACGGCGATGAGAATTGTGAAAAATACGGCCATTATGATTTTTTTCACCATAGGGCATCCCCTCCCCGCAGCCGCGCTCCCGCGCCTGCTGGCTTTATGGTGCGCCGCGCTCCCGCGCCGCTGGCTTTTGGCGCACTGCGCTCCGGCTGGCCCGGACTGCGCCTGCCGGGCTTTATGGCGCTCCGCGCGTGCGCTTCCCAGCTTTACGCCGCGCTCCGGCTTCAGCTTCGGCGGGCTTTTCCGCGCCGCGCCGCGCCCTTGCGCCTATTGGCTTCCCGGCTCGCCTTTGCGCCTATTGGCTTCCCGCCGCGTCCCCGCAGGCTTCTTCGCCGATGCCAAACAGCCTCTTGGCGTTCTCGCGCGTTATGCGCTCTATATACTCCGCAGGCTCGCCCCTGATCTGCGCGAGCCGCGCAGCCACGAGCGTCAGCCTGGTCGAGTCGTTGCGCTTGCCCCTGAACGGCTCCGGGGACATATACGGAGCGTCCGTTTCGATCAGCAGGCGGTCGGCCGGAACCAGCGCGGCGCACTCGGCAAGCCCCGCCGAGTTCCTGAACGTGAGTGCGCCGCCGAAAGCGACGTGAAGGCCCAAGTCTAAAACGCTCCTGAGCATGTCCTTCCCGCCCAAAAAGCAGTGGAGCGCACCGCCGCAGAGCTCGCCCTTAAACGCGCCCACGATGTCCAGCACGTCGCCGTCCGCCTCCCTGTCGTGTATGACGACAGGCTTGCGCAAAGAGCACGCCAAGGCCAGCTGGCGCGAGAACACCTCGCGCTGGCGCTCCCTCGGCGAGAAGTCGTAGTGGTAGTCCAGCCCGATCTCCCCCAGCGCCACGACCCTGCCAAGGTCGAGCAGGGCCTCGAGCCTGCCCTCAAAATCGTCCGGGGCGTCGCCCGCCGCGTGCGGGTGTATGCCGGCCGCCGCCCACACATGGCCGTGCCTGCCCGCCAGCCCCGCGCTCGTCTCGGACGAGGCGATGTCCGTGCCGACGTTGAGCACGTAGCCCACGCCGCTCCCCGGCAGGCTCGCGAGCAGCTCGTCCCTGTCGGCGTCGAAGCGCTCGTCGTCATAGTGCGCGTGCGTGTCAAACAGCAATTCCGCGGCCTCCCCCCGTCTTCAGGAGCGCCACGGGCCACGCCGGCGCAATGGCGCTTCCGCGCCGCTGCCGCGCCGGCGCCAGGCCGCCGCAACCGTAACCGCAACCGTGGCCGCAGCCGTAACTGCGGCCGCAGTAGCAACCGTAACCGCAGCCGAGCCGGCGCGTCTCGCAACCGCAGCCGTAACCGCAGTCGCAGCCGAGCCGCCGCGTCTCGCGGCAGAGCCGCCGCGCCCCGCCCCCGACGCGCGTCACAGCAAGTCCCTGGCGAGGGATTCCAGCTCGCCCAGCGATTTTTCCATCTCTATCCTCGGAAATATCATGCTCCCCGGCGCGACTTTCGCCCCGCTCGGATACAGCCCCCACGCCCTGGCGTCGTCCCAGCGGGCCAGCCACTCCTCGCCGAGCCCTATCTGCGCGTATATGCTTTTCGGCGCCCGCGCCATGAACGGCTGTATCAGCAGGCCGACAATGCGCAGGCTCTCGAGCAGGCAGTACATGACCTGGGCCAGCCGGGGCCTCTGGGCCTCGTCGCGCGCCAGCACCCACGCCGCCGTCTCGTCGATGTA
>JAISFK010000481.1 GCA_031263625.1 Clostridiales bacterium | reverse complement strand
CGGCAGTTTTGCCGCTGCCGCTCGATATAAACCTGCGTATCGAGTTTATCCCACGTCTCTTTTGGGAATTTGCCAATTTGCCGCGCAGCGACGCCAAATACCCGCTTCCGTCTTCCGGCCGCCAGTATTCGGCCCGCTCGTAGTCGCCGATCGCGTTTCTGCGCATTTCTGCTTTATGCTTCTTTTATGTTTTTATGCAATTTGATTGACAATGGCAGAATTTTGGTATAAAATATCAATAATTCGCAGTGCAGATAAGGATACTTATTTGCACTAAATGGGAATGTTTGAAAAGGTAGAAATTATTGTCGCGCAAGGCAGTTTTTGAATATTATGGAGGGAACTGTTTGTAGACATGGCACAATGAAAATTGCCAGTTTGGCAGGAATAGAACAGTGCAGATAACTATACTTTATTGCACTATTTGTTTTGTATGTTTTGCCTGCTTTCTGTGAGCGGCGCGATGGCCTTCTTGGCTAAATTTTGTACATGAAATCGCGCCCGCCGCAGATTTGGGATAAATACAGCAAAAACGAAGGGGAGGAAAACAAGCCATGAAAAAACGGAAAACAGCCAGCGCGGCGCCTGCGGGCGCCAGGAGCGCGGGCGGCGGGCGCAAATTGCCCGGCGCCAGAGGCGCATTGGCGGGCGGCAGGATTGCCCTGGCGCTGGCGCTGATCGCGTGCCTCGCGCTCGCGAGCGCCTGCACAGGCGGGGGCGCGGCGAGCACGACCGCCGCAACCACTGCCGCCGCAACCACGGTGGCGGCCGCCACGTCGGCCGCGGAAACGACGGCCGCGGCCGAGCCGGGCGCGAAGGTAAAGCTGAAGATTTACGACGTGCCGCAGGACGACGACCCCGAATCGGCGCACCAGGAGTTCGCGTTCACGAAAGAGAAGGCCGAGGCCAAGTTCCCGAACGTGGAGTTCGAGTGGACGCACTTTGCGCCCGGCTCCGACTACCGCCAGCAGTACGACCAGCAGCTCATGTCCGGCGACGGCCCGACGGTCGCCCACACGTTTCCGTATGTGGACATCCAGACGCGCATAGCGAACAACACGATCGCTGACATCACGGAATACGTGGCCGACTGGGATCTCAGGAGCCGCGGCCTTGTGAACTCGACGTTCGACGAGGCGCTCTCCACGCCGGACGGCAAGTGGTTCGCCGTGCCGTATGCCCCCTACGTGAACGCCATTGTATACAACAGCGCGGTCATAAAGGAGGCGGGCGGCGACCCCGACAAGATCCCGGCGACGTGGACGGAGTTCGCCGAAATGGCGAGCGCCTACACGGACAAGGATCTGCCGCGCTTCGGCTACCTGCTGCTGGGCTCCGAGTGGAACGCCTGGACGTTCACGCCGTGGGTGTGGGCCGCAGGCGGCGAGATGGTGCGCCCGAACGGCGACGGCACCTGGCAGCCCGCTTTCCAGGAGGATCCGGGCGTGGACGCGGCCATGTACATGAACGAGCTGATCTGGGCGCGCAACGCCACGCAGAAGGACGTCCTGGAATCATACGACGACATGCAGAACCACTTCAAGGCCGGCCAGGCGGCATACGGCTGGGGCTCGCCTCCGGGATTCTCGGCGGACGATCTGGCGAAATTCGACCAGAAGCAGGAGGACATCGGCTTCTTCCCGCTCCCCGCCAAGGACGACGGCGGGCGCGTGGTCGGCTTCGCGGGCGGCGAGGTCTGGACGATGCTGCCGAGCGCGACGAAAGAGCAGCGCGACGCCGCGTGGGAGTACATACAGTACATCTCGTTTGACGAGGAATACCTGACGGAGCTGTGGGCGCTACAGGACTCGCTGGGCAGGCTGACGGCGAACCCGACCGTCCGCAACGACCTCGTCGAGAAAAAATTCTCGATGGCATCGAGCTGGCCGGCGCACTGGGCGAAGCAGATGGCGGACGCCATGGCCGTCGCGCAGCCAGAGCCGTACTGCCCGAACTGGAACGAGCTGAAAAACGAGATCGTCCAGCCGCTGCAGACCATCTATCTGACGGAGGGCATCTCGCGCGACGAGGCCAAGAGGCTGCTCGAGGAGTGCGCCGAAACGCTGTACGTGAAATATCCCGACGCCTTCGTCAAAAAGTAGGGCGAAGCGGCAATCCCGCGAGCGCGGGACTGGCGGCGGGCTGCCCCGCGCTCCTGCTGGCTGCGGCAAACAAGGCAAGGCAGCCAGCAGGAGCGCGGATATCGCAGGGCGCAATCCGGCATACGGCAAGGCGTCAGGGCGCCAGGGCAACGCGGCGGCGAGCATGGCGCGACAGCCCGCATCGGCATAGCGGCAGGGCAACCGCGCGTATCAGCGAGGCAACATATCAGCAACAGCGCGCGGCGGCAGGGCAACCGCGCGGCAACATAACGACAGCGCAACATAGACAGTGACATGGCAGCATGGCGGCAGGGCGGGCGCCGGAGGATTCGCCCCGCGCCCGCCCCGTGCCGCCCGCGGCCAAGCGCGAGAGGCGATGCGAGAAGAGGGGAGGCGAGGCTCCATGGCGGCGGCGACGCAGGCCGTTTCTGTGCCAAAGGCGAAAAAAAGCTACGCGAACATCATCGGGTGGGCGTTCCTGCTTCCGGGGATCGTCAGCTTCTGCCTGTTCAAGTACTACCCGATCATCCTGGGCTTCGTCGTGTCCTTTTTCAGGGTCGAGATCGTCAGGATGCCGGGCGACTTCATCGGGTTTGAGAACTACCTGCGCGCCTTTCGGGACAATTTCTTCACCAGCGCGGTCATGAACAACGTGCAGTTCCTGCTCATATCCCTGGCGCTCAACTTCTGGGTCCCGATCTTCCTGGCCACGCTGATCAACGAGGTCAGGAAGGGCAAGACCTTCATCCGCACGATGTACTACATACCGGCCATAGCGCCGGGCATCGCCATGATGGTGCTCTGGAAGTACATATGGCAGCCCGACTACGGCTTCGCGAATTTCATCATGCGGTCGCTGCGCCTGCCCGAGCAGCTGTGGCTGAACGACGCGAACCTCGTCAAATGGTGCATGCAGGCGCCCGGCCTGCTCATGGGCGGCGGCATGAACATGCTGATATACCTCGCGGCGCTGCAGGACATCCCGGAGGAGCAGCACGAGTCGGCGCTGATAGACGGCGCCGGCTTCATGCGCAGGATAACGCGGATCTCGCTGCCGCAGATCCTGCCCATCGTCTCGACGATGCTCGTGCTGGCGGTCATCGGGGCGTTCAACATGTTCGACAACGTGAAGATCATGACCGACGGCGGCCCGTCGGGCGCGACGGAGACGATCATCCTGTACTCGTTCAAGCAGGCGTACACGTTCCAGGACTACGGCTACGCGCTGTCGCTGTCCACGACGGCGTTCTTCATCATATTCCTGCTGACGCTGCTGCAGATGCGGCTGGGGCGGGACAGGGACGCCGGCGGGGCCGGAAAGCGGGGGCGCCGAGGGCGGGATCGAGATCGGGGCCAATGGCGGGGGCGGCGAATGCGGGGGATCGCTCCCGGCGACGCATCCAACGTCGCTCCTGGCGGCGCTTCCGGCAATGTTTCCGGTGGCGCTCCCGGCAACGTTTCCGACGGAATTTCCAGCTCCGACAGTGTTTCCGACGGCGTTTCCGGCATCGCTGAAAGGGGGCGCGCGTAAATGGCGGCTCTGCAGCCTGTAGAAATAAAGTCCGCGAGGGGGCGGACAACGTACACAGTAATCGTCGCCGCGCTGTGCGTCGGCATCCCCCTGCAAGTGTTCCCGTACCTGTGGATGGTGTCGGGCATGTTCAAGAACAACCGCGAGATCATGCGGGCCATTCCCAGCCTGATCCCGCAGGCGCCCGTGCTGGACAACATCCCCAAGGTGTTCGAGAGCTACAACCTCATAAACAACTTCAAAAACACGATGCTCCTGTGCTTCGGCACGATCCTGATACAGTGCACGATATCGCTGCTCGCGGCGTACTCGCTGTCCAACCTCAAGCCCAGGGGCTCGCGCTACGTGCTGCTGTTTTTCGTCGGCACGATGATGATCAACGAGCAGGCCATCGCCATCCCGTCGTACCTGCTGTTCCAGAATTTCTTCGGCACCGGCCTGAACCTCATAAACAACTTCTGGTCGCTGCTGCTCGCGTTTTCCGCGTGGGGCTGGGCGATATTCCTGCTCAAGGGCTTCTTCGACGGCCTGCCCGCCGACCTGCTGGAGTCCGCGCGCATAGACGGCGCGAGCGCCATGCGCGTGCTCGCCAGCATTGTCGTGCCGCTATCCAAGCCCGTGCTGTCCGTCGTGCTGCTGAACACGTTCATGGCGGTGTACAACCAGTTCCTGTTCCCGCTGATCCTGTTGCCGGACTCGTCGAAGTGGACGATCATGATCCGCATATACGCCGCCCAGCGCGGCCGGGCCTCGTGGAACGAGTCGATGGTGCTGCTGACGTTCTCGACGCTCCCCGTGCTGGCCGTGTACCTGGCCGCGCAGAAGAACATCGTGCAGGGCATATCCATGACGGGGCTGAAAGGATAGGGCTGGGCGCGCCGGGCGCCGTTGCGGCGGGAGCCTGCGGGGCGCCGCTGCGGCGGCGGGGGTTGCCGGGAGGCTTGCGCGAGGCGAGG
>JAISFK010000288.1 GCA_031263625.1 Clostridiales bacterium | reverse complement strand
GCTGCTCGCGATAGCGTCCATGCTGGCCGACCACGTCGGCGCGATGCTGCCCGTGCCGCCGCCGTATGTGTACGCGCTGCGCTGCGCGGGCAGGCTGGCGTTCCCGATTTTCGCGTTCCTGATCGGCGAGGGCTACTGCCATACCCGCAACCTGCGCGCCTACGCGCTCCGGCTCGCGGCGTTCGCGCTGATATCCGAGATCCCTTTCAACCTGCTGTATTCAAACCAGATTTTCGACCCGGACGGGCAGAATATTTTCTTCACGCTCCTGATCGGGCTGCTGGCAATCTTCGCGGTGGACAGCATTGACAAGAGGGGGGGCGCGACCGGCGCGGCGCCTCCTTCCGGCCTGCTGAGGCTCAGCCCCGTGTTTGCGGGGATGCTCGCCGCCGAAATGCTCCATATGGACTACGGGGCCTTCGGCGTCGCCGTCATCGCGGTTCTGCACCTGTGCAGGGCGAACAGGGCGAAGGCGCTCGGCCTCGCGGCGTTCGCCTGCGCCTTTGTCGGCGCCGCCTCGTGGATGCTCAGCGCGTCCGAGCCGGGCATGGGCGCCGTTGCGGCCCTGCCCAGCGCGACGGAGGCGCTTGCCGCGCTCGCCGCGATCCCGCTGTATTTTTACAATGGCAGAAAAGGCGCGCCCATGAAATATTTCTTTTACGCGTTCTACCCGCTGCACATATCAGCGCTCTCGCTGGCAAAGGCCCTGATATTTCACATGCCGCCGACGCTGGGTAAAATATGGTAGGGGCGGCGCCAGCCCTGCGCCATGCAACCAGCCCCCTGGCGCGGGCCGCGCCAACCCCCGCTCCCCGCCCCCATTCCCCGCGCCAGGCGCCCGTCATATGGGGCGCGTGTTGAGCTCGAGCCAGGCCCGCTCGCCCTCGTCGAGCAGCGGCGACAGCTTCTCGCGCACCGTCGCGTGGTAGCCGTTGAGCCAGGCCCGCTCCTTCGCGTCCAGCATGTCCTCGTCTATGCCGCGCAGGCTGATCGGGCAGTACGACATGATCTCGAAGCGCATGAACTGGCCGAACTCGTTCGCGACGTCCTTCGCCACGCGCGCGAGGTTCTCCGTGCGGACGCCGTGCTTCCCGGCCCTGTACACGCCCGGCTCGATGGAGACGATCATGTTCTCCTCCAGCCTCGATGGCTTGTCCGACATCCTCATGCTGAGCGACGGCGGGCTCTCGTGCACGCTCAGGTAATACCCGACGCCGTGGCCCGTGCCGCACTTGTAGTCCATGGCCGCGTCCCACATGACCTTCCTCGCGATGGAGTCCAGGTGGCCGCCCGGCGCCCCGTACAGGAACCGCGCGGACGCGAGGGCGATGTGGGCCTTCAGCGTCATCGTGAAATCGCGCCTCTGCTCGTCCGTGGCGCTCCCGAACACGACCGTCCGCGTTATGTCCGTCGTGCCGTCGAGGTACTGGCCGCCGCTGTCCACGACCATGAGCCCCTCGTCCGATATCTCGGCGCCGCCGCCCTCGTCCGGCGAGTAGTGCATCATCGCGCCGTTCGGGCCGTACCCTGCTATCGTCGTGAAGCTCTCGCCCATGTTGTTCGGCATGGCGGCGCGCAGCTCGCGCAGCCTGTCGCAGACGTCCAGCTCGCGCAGCCGCCCGCCGCCCGCCACGGCGGCCTCCAGCCACATGAGGAACTTCGCCATGGCCGCGCCGTCCCTGGCCTGGCACTCGCGGTAGTTCGCGATCTCGGCCGCGCTCTTGACGGCCTTGAGCTTCATCGTCAGCTCCCGCGCGGGCGCGAGCGCGGCGCCCTTGCCGACCTTGCCGAGCAGGCTCACGTTCAGCTTCTGCGGGTCGTAGCAGAGCCGCGCCCCGCTCCCGAGCCGCCCCAGGTCGCCCTCGATCTCGCCGTACCCTAGCACGGTCACGCCCTCGCCCTCCAGCGCGGCCCTCACGCCGCCCGGCACCTTCGCCGCGTCGACGTACAGCGCGGCCCGCCCGCCCGACAGCATGGCGTAGGCATACGCGACCGGCAGCCTCGGTATGTCGCCGCCCCTTATGTTGAACAGCCACGCGACGTCCTCCAGCCCGGCGATCACCGCGTGCGTCGCGCCGATCGCGGCCATCTCGCCGCGAACGGCGGCGATCTTGTCCTTCGCGGCAGTTCCGGCGAAGCGCACGGGGTGCAGGCAGATCTCGGCGCCCGGCATCGGCGGGCGGCCGTCCGCCCAAATCCGCCCCACCAGGTCCTCGCCCGCCGCGAGCCCCACGGCGCTGGGCGCAAGCGCGTCGGCCAGCTCCCCGTGGGCCGCGCACGAAAAGGCCCCGCCGTCCAGCCCGACGGTCCCGCCGCGCCGCACGCTGGCCGCGAGCCACTGCGGGCAGGCGGGCGTGTCCGGCTCCCCCATCCGCATGAGCGCCACGCCGGCGCCCGCCAGCTGCGCCTCCGCCTGAATGTAGTACCTCCCGTCCGTCCACAGCGCCGCCTCGCCGGGCGTCACGGCCAGAAGGCCGTTCGAGCCCGTGAACCCGCTGAGCCACGAGCGCGCCTTCCAGCGCCCGGCCGGATACTCGCTCGAGTGCGGATCCGCGTCCGACACGACATACGCATCGTAGCCGCAGGAGGCCATAAGCTCCCTCAGCCGCGAAATCCTCTCAAAACACACGTTTTTGCCCGCCAATGTCCATACCCGCTTTCCGCG
>JAISFK010000207.1 GCA_031263625.1 Clostridiales bacterium | reverse complement strand
CGCGAAAGCGGGCGGCGCGGGCGTGGCGGCGGCCGGCCAGGCGCAGGCTGGCGCGGCGGCGGCTGGAACGGATGCGGTCGGCGCGGATGCGAATGGCTCGGATGCGGATGGCGGCGCCGAGGGCGGCGCGACAGCCGCAGCAGTTGCGGCAACTATGGCGGCGACGGCAACTACGGCTGCGACAGCGGCGGCCGAGACGGTGTCCGGCGCGAAAGCGGGCGACGCGCGGCTGGGCTATGAGCTGGCGCTGGGCTACGGCGAGCTGGGCGCCCTGACGCCGCTGGAATCGTTCGTATACCGCTATGAGGCCGTGCTCGCGGAGCGCGCGGCCATTGCGGAGCAAAAGCGGCTGGAGCGGGAAGAGGCGCTGAGGATCGCGAAAGAGGAGCAGCGCAAGGCGGAGGCGAGAAAGCACGTGGCGGGCCTGACCGAGGCTCAGCTCGACGAGCTGTTCGCGGACGACTACTACGTTGAGCGCATGCGCGCGCTCGGCTTTTACAAAGACGAGTTCAGCGACGACAGCCTGAACTACAGAAACGGCGTGATCAGGCTGCAGAGCAGCATCAACCACCCCGTGAGCGCGCAGCTGGACGCCATAGCAAAAAAAGCGCTCGTCGAGGACAGCCCCGTGATCGCGGTTGACGAGGTGTCCGACGCGGCCTCCGACGGCTACTGGATCACGATAAACAAGAGCAGGAACATTCTGACCGTCTACAACGGCGAGTCCGTGCATAAAAAATACCCCGTCGCCACGGGCGCCTCGCAGTCGCTGACGCCGGAGGGCAAGTTCAGCTTCGTTTCCAAGGCGGTCAACCCCGCGTGGGGCGGGGGCGGGTACGCCAGCCCCGTCGCCGGCGGCTCGCCCAGCAACCCGCTCGGCAAGCGTTGGATGGGGCTGAACATCGGGGGAGGCGGCAGGTACGGCGTGCACGGCAACGCCAGCCCGCGCTCCATCGGCACCTATGCCAGCCACGGCTGCGTGCGCATGATAAATCCCGACGTCGAGGAGCTGTTTGAGTACATCCCTGTCGGCACGCCCGTGTGGATTGGCACGGACGCCAAGCTGAAGGAGATGGGCGTCGCGCAGTACCACAACGATCCTGCCGCCGACGCCGAGCTGGCGGCGCAGGCCGAGGAAGCCGCGCAGGCAGAGGAAGCCGAAAAGGCGGCCGGGGAGGCCGCCGAGGGCGCAGGGGCAGGCGCGGGCGCGAGTGCGCCCGGCGAGGGCGGCGAAATCGCTGGCGCAGGCGAAGCGGCGGGCGATAACCCGGCGGGCGACGGCGCGGGCGCGGCGGGCGCAGGCGGGGATTCGGCGCAGAATGGGCCGAGCGGCGGCCGGGGCGAGAGGGGCGAGCGTGGCGCCGCCGGCAGCGGCAGCGAGCGGGCGCGGCTATTTGCCCCGCCTGGCGCGGCCTCGGAGCTGTAGGGGGATATGGCGCGCGATACGGCAATGGCCGCGCACGGCGTAGCGGGGGGCGCGAACGGTGTTGTTGCGGGCGCGAATGGCGCCGCGCCGGCCGTGGCTGATGCTTCGGCTGGCGCGGCTGGCGTTATGGCATGTGCGCATGGCGGGGCGCCGATTGCCGAATCCGGCGTTTTGGCGGGGGCGCGCGGCGCTGTTGCGGTAATGGGCGAAGCTGGCGGGGTGGCAGACGGGTCTGGCGTTTTGGCATGTGCGCATGGCGCAGCGGGGGGCGCGAACGGCGTTGTTGCGGACGCGAACGGTGTTGCGCCAGCTGTGGCTGATGCTTCAGCAGGCGTGGCGGGCGTTTTGGCATGTGCGCATGGTGAGGCGCCGATTGCCGAAGCCGGCGTTTTGGTGCGCGCGCGCGGCGCTGTTGCGGTGGCGGGCGAAGCTGTCGGAGCGGCAGGCGCGCATGGCGCTGAGGCGGGCGCTTTAGCCGCCGTCCGCCGGGCGAACGACGGCTTTTTGCTCGCGCGCGGGCGCAGGCGGCGCGCGGGCGTCATGACGTTCGGCTGCCAGATGAACGAAAACGACTCGGAGCGCATACTGGGTGCGCTCGCCGCGATGGGCTTCGACATGCTGCCCGCCGTGCCGGCCGCGTCCGCGCTGGGCGACGGGAGCGCCATAGACCTGCTCCTGTTCAACACCTGCTGCGTGAGGGAAAACGCCGAGCAGCGTTTTTTTGGCGTGCTGGGCTCGTACAAGCGGCTCAAAACGCTGAACCCGCAGTGCCTGATCGCCGTCTGCGGCTGCATGGCGAACGAGGCCGGCGCCGTCGCGGAGGTGGCGAGGCGCGCAAGCTTTGTCGATTTTGTCTTTGGCCCGCAGAGCATAGGCGAGTTGCCCTCGCTGTTGCGGCGGGCATACGGCGCCGAGGCGCGGCCGGAACTGGCGGCCGCATCGCAGGCCGCATCGCCAGCCGTGCAATCGGCCGGGGCTGCGGCCGTGGCCGCGTCGCCAGCCGCGCCGTCGGCCGGTGCTGAGGTCGGGGCCAACGAGATCGCGGCCGGCGAGGGCGCGGCCAACGGGGATGCGCCCATGCGCAGGCGGCCGCCGCCGTGCGCCCTCGTCAGCATAATGACCGGCTGCGACAACTTTTGCACGTACTGCATCGTGCCGCACGTGCGCGGCAGGGAAAAGAGCCGCGCGCCGGCGAGCATACTCGCGGAGGCGGAGGCGCTGGCGCGGCGCGGCTACAGGGAGATCACGCTGCTCGGCCAGAATGTCAACTCATACGGGGCGGGCGGCTTTGATTTGCCATGCGCCGCCGCGGATTTCGCGGATCTGCTGCGCCAGCTGGCCCGCATAGACGGCATAGAGCGCCTGCGCTTCATGACGTCGCACCCCAAGGATCTCTCGGACAGGCTCATCGACGCCATAAGGGACAACGGCAAGATTTGCCGGCACGTCCACTTGCCCGTGCAGTCGGGCAGCAGCGCCGTCCTGAAAAGGATGAACCGGCTGTACACGCGCGAGGCGTACCTGGAGCTCGTGCGCAAAATCCGGGGCGCCGTGCCCGGCGTCGCCATCACGACAGACATCATTGTGGGCTTTCCCGGCGAAACGGAGCGGGATTTCGAGGACACGCTCGACCTCGTGCGCCGCGCGGACTTTGACATGGCCTACACGTTCATGTACTCGAAAAGGCGCGGCACGCCGGCGGCGGCCTTTGACGGCCAGGTCGGCCGCGCCGCGATGAAGATCCGCTTTGACAGGCTGCTCGCCCTTCAGGGCGGGATCAGCCTGCGAAAGAACCAGGCGCTCGTCGGCTCCACGGCCGAAGTGCTCTGCGAGGGCTTCAGCAAGGCCGATCCGGCCAAATACACGGGCAGGACGTCCGGCGGGAAGATCGTGAATTTTTCGTCGGGCTGCCCGCTGAAAGCCGGCCAGACGGTCGGCGTGCGCATCACGGGCGCCCGCTCGTGGTCCCTGAGCGGGGCGGCGGGCGATAAAAATGCGGGCGATATATACTCGTACTAGATTCAGTATAAAAATAAGGAATGGTCACGGCAATGGCTGATGTAACCCCCATGATGCGCCAATATCTGGATGTCAAGGCCCAATACGGCGACTGCATCCTTTTTTTTCGGCTGGGGGATTTTTACGAGATGTTCTTCGAGGACGCGATCCTGGCCTCAAAGGCGCTGGAGATCACGCTGACAGGCAAGGACTGCGGCCAGGAGGAGCGCGCGCCCATGTGCGGCGTGCCGTACCACGCGCTCGACTCGTACCTGCCGAGGCTCGTCGCGAAGGGCTACAAGGTGGCCATATGCGAGCAGCTGGAGGATCCGGCCGCGGCGAAGGGCCTCGTGGATCGCGGCGTCATACGGGTGGTGACGCCTGGCACGGTGACGGAGCCGGCCATGCTGGACGACAAGTCGAACGCCTACCTGATGAGCGTGAGCAAAGAGGGGCGAACGGCGGGCCTCGCCGTGACGGATCTGACGACGGGCGCGCTGTACGCCACGTCCATCCTGTGGGGCAATGTCGGCGCGAAGCTGATCGACGAGATATCGAAGTACATGCCGAGGGAGATCATCGCCTCCGGCGGATTTTTCAGCGACGAGGCGTTTTACGGGCTGTTCAAGTCCAGATTCAGCATATACACGACGAAGATGCCCGACGAATACTTTGACGCGGAGGCGGCGCGCGGCCTGATAGCCGCCCATTTCCCGCCGCGAGGGGCCGTCGGCG
>JAISFK010000177.1 GCA_031263625.1 Clostridiales bacterium | reverse complement strand
AGGTATGTCTTTGAAATAGCCATAGTGACACGCTCCTTAGTTTCGTTTTATTTTTTTGCCATTGCATGTTATTGCTCGTCATTGCATGTTGCTGTTTGCCATTGCTTACTGCTGCTCGCTTATTGTTCGCTCATTGCTTGCCATTGCCCGCTCATTGCTCGCTTGCGTGCAGCAGCCCCTGATAGAACACATTGCGGACGTGCTCGTCGTCGAGCTCGTAGTAGACGATTTTGCCGTCCCGGCGGTATCGGACGAGCTGTAGCTGGCGCAGGACTTTCAGATGGTGCGACACGGCTGGCTGGGTCATGTCCGTGAGCGCGGCTATGTCGCATACGCACATCTCCGACAGGATGAGCGCGTTGATTATTTTTAGCCGCGTCGGGTCGCTGACCGCCTTGAACATCTCCGCCGTCCTTCTCAGCAACGCGTCGCCGGAAAGCCCTTCGCGCACCCGGCTGACGATGTCCTCGTGAATAATGGTGCAGGAGCACAGCGCGTCGTCGTCGCCGGATGCGGCAGGAGCGGCGGCAACGGTAGCATCAGTAGCATCAGCATCAGTGGCAACGCTAGTAGCCCTTTCGGGAATAGATCTCGCGGCCATGCAGAGCCGCCCCCCCTCATTAAACGTATAAGCAACTGTTTATATTATAGCGGCGCAAAGCCCCGCCGTCAAGAGGTTGCTCAAGCCCAAGCTCCATAGCCATTGAGCTGCCCCGCCTCACGTTGCGCCTTGCCGCGCCCGCGCCCCTCCTATTGACCAGCCGAGGCTTTCCTGCTGAATTTTGTAGAGCCGCGCGAACAGCCCGCCTGCCGCGAGCAACGCCTCGCACGTGCCCTCCTCGACCAGCCGCCCGCCGTCCAGCACGGCGATCTTGTCCGCGCCGGCGACCGTGCGCAGGCGGTGGGCGATGACGATGACCGTCCGGCCCCTGACAAGCTCTGAAATCGCGGCCTGGATCTGCGTCTCGTTCTCCGGGTCGAGGCTGGCCGTGGCCTCGTCGAGCAGGACGATCGGCGCGTCCTTCAGCAGGGCGCGGGCGATGGAGATCCGCTGGCGCTCGCCGCCCGACAGCGTGGAGCCGTTCTCGCCGATGACGGTCTCGTAGCCGCCCGGCATCTCGCGCACGAACTCGTCGCACCGCGCCAGCCTCGCCGCCGCGTAGACATCCTCGTCGGGCGCGTCCTTCCTGCCGATGCGGATATTGTTCATCACCGTGTCGTTGAACAGCACCACGTCCTGGAACACGAAGCTCATATAGCTCATGAGCCGCTCCGGGTCGATCTCGCGGATGTTCCTGCCGCCGATCAGGATCTCGCCCGCGTCGCCGCCGCCGGCGCCGCGCACGTCCCAGAACCGGGCGATCAGGCGGGAAACGGTCGTCTTGCCGCTGCCGGACGGCCCCACGAGCGCGGTCACGCTGTTCTGGGGGATGGTCAGGCTGACGTTTTGGAGGACGTCCGTGTCGTTGTACGCGAAAGACACGTTTTTCAGAACCACCGTGCAGTCGGCGAGCTCCGCGCCCTCGTCGCCGGCCATGGGCGCTTCCTCGCGGAGCGCCTGCATGCGCCTGGTGGACACCAGCGTGTAGAAAAACTCCGGCAGCAGCGTGAGGATGACGATAATAGGCGAGTAGATCTTCACGCTGACGATCAAAAACATCAGCAGCGCGATCGGCGAAATGCTCCCGCCCGTCAGCAGCGTCACGCCCACGAGCGTCACAAGCCCGATCCCGACCTGCAGCACCATCATGGCGAGGGTGACGAATGTCCCCGCTATCGCCTCAAACGTGATGGCCTCTTTCAGCATGGCGCGCAGCGCGCCTTTCAGCGCGGCAGACTTCTCGCCCGCGAGCCCGAACGCCTTGACGACCTTGATGCCCTCCAGGTACTCCTGCATCTGCTCCGCCACGTTCAGCTTTGCCTGAACGTGCCTGTCGCCGATGGACATGAGCTTTTTTGTCACAAAAATCAGCCCAAAGGCCACGGGCAGCGCGGCGAACAGCGCCAGCGCCATGCGCCAGTCGTAGAACGCCAGCAGGGCGCAGACGAGCGTGACGGTGATGCTGCCGCCGAGAAGATTCGGCAGGACGTGGCTCATGGTCTGTTCAATCGACGCGCAGTCCCCCATGATGTTCGTGGTCAGCTCGGACAAATCCCTGCGGTTGAAAAAGCTCAGCGGCAGGCGGCGCAGCTTTTCCGCCACCTCAATGCGGACTTTTTCCGACTCGTTGTAGGCCACCGTGTAGGTCTTGCGGTACTCGTTCGTGAAGACGAAAAAGTACAGCACGGCGGCGGCGGCGCCCGCGCCCAGCCAGAGCCACAGCTGGCCCGCGTCCAGCGCCTCGCCGCCCGTCAGCGGCCGGAGCAGCAGCGCGACGACCTGGACGGCGATGCCGAAGGGCAGGAACATGCAGAGGTTGGACAGCACCGCGGCGAGCACGCCGCCCTTTAAGCCCTTGTAGCCCTCGTCCGAGAGCCTTAGCAGTTTCTTAATTCCAAACATTCGCGGCCACCTCCGTTTTCTCGTCGCCATGGCGGGCAGGCCCGTCGGGAACTCCGGCTGCGGCTCCTGCTACGGCTGCAGCTCCGGCTCCTGCTAGGGCTGCCGCTCCGGCTTCGGCTACCGCTCCGGCTTCGGCGGCAGTCCCGTCAGCCCCAGCGGTAGCCCCGCCATCCTCGGCGGCAACCCCGCCAAGCGCCCCGCCAGGCGGCCCGTCGGGAACCCCAGCCCCGCCAAGCGTCCAGTCCATCGTTCCGGCGTACAGCTCCCACATGCGGCTGTAGCGCCCGTTCGCGCCCGCAAGCGCCTCGTGCGCGCCCTCCTCCACGATCTTCCCTTTGTCCACCACAAGGATCTTGTCCGCGCCCCGCACCGTGGAGAGCCGGTGCGCGATGATGATGACGGTCTTGCCCTTCATCAGCTCCGAGAGGGCGAGCTGGATTTTTTGCTCGTTCTCCGGGTCGGCGAACGCGGTCGCCTCGTCCAGCACGAGGATCGGCGCGTTCTTCAGAATCGCCCGCGCGATGACGACGCGCTGGCGCTCGCCGCCGGACAGGTGCGCGCCGCCGGAGCCGATGACCGTGTCGTAGCCGCGCGGCAGCCTCTCGACGAACTCGTGGCACTGCGCGGCTTTTGCGGCGGCCACGACTTGCTCCCGCGAGGCGCTTTTGTCGCCAATCAGGATATTGTCCGCGACGCTCTGCTTGAACAGGAACACGTCCTGGAACACGAAGCCCACGATGGACATGAGGTATTCGCTCGCCATGTCCCGGACGTCCACGCCGCCGATCCTGATCGCGCCCCCGCCCACGTCATAGAAGCGCGGGATGAGATGGGCGATGGTGGACTTGCCGCTCCCGGACGGCCCGACGAGCGCCGTGGCCTCGCCCTGCCTGGCGACAAAGCTCACGCCGTTCAGCGCGGCGGCCGTTTCGCCTTCCTCGCCCTTGCCCGCGTAGGAGAAGACGACGTTTTCAAACGACACGGAATACTCTGCCGCCGTCCTGGGATTCTTCGCCTCGGGCAGCGGCCGCACGGCCAGCATGCCGTCCATGCGCTCAATGCCGTCGGAAACCTGCGCGCTGAGCTGCGACACGTACAGGAGCTTCGTGAACGGCGTCGCCAGCGAGAACGAGAACACGACGTAGAACACCGCCGCCAGCGCGAACTCCGCGTAATCCTCCGCGCCTCCCGCGATCAGGATCATCACGGGAATCAGGAACACATACACATGGCCTATGATTGTCATGAACGCCGCCATGTATTTCTCGAACGACATCGTGTAGCCTTTGACGAAGCGCCCGTAGTCCGCAATCGTATCGTAGAACTTGCGGAAGGAGTAGATGGTCTGATTGAAGGCCTTCACCACGGAAATGCCGCGCACATACTCCACGGAGGCGTTGCTCATATTCTCCAGGGAATCCTGGAACAGCTTGATGGATTTCTTGGATTTTCCCGTCCCCATGGCCGCCATCTGGATGAAGTACGCGGCGATGATGGGAACCAGACTCGCCAGCCCGAACCGCCAGTCGAACGCGAACAGCACGATCAGCGTAATCACCGGCATGGCGAACGAGCCGGCCATGTCCGGCAGCTGGTGCGCCACGAAGCCTTCCAGCTTCTCGATGTTCTCGTCCACGATCTTGCGCAGCTTGCCCGTGGAGTTGGCGCTGTGGAAGCCCAGCGGCAGCGACGCGATGTGCGCCGCGAACTCCAGCTTGAGCTCGTACTGCGTCTTGAACGCCGCGAGGTGGCTGCACATCAGCGCGAAGAAGTTCAGCAGGATCGCGCCGATCGCGCTTCCCGCCGCCAGCCAGCCCAGGCGGATCATGCGCGCCGCGTCCAGCGCCCCCAGGTCGGCGAAGTGGGCGACCAGCTCCCGGATGATGTAATAAATGGCGACGAACGGCGCGAACGACACCGCGACGCTGAGCACCGCCAGCGCGCAGGAGCACACGATCAGCCCCCTCTTGCGCGCGCCCAGCTCCAGCAGCCGCGCCATGCCTTTCTTTTGCGGCTTTTCCTGCTTGTCTTGTTTTTCCTGTTTGTCCTGCTTTTCCTGCTTGTCCTGTTTCATGTGCCATCTCCGTTCCTTTTCAAAATCAGCCGGCTTCAAAACCAGTCAGCCGCGCCAGCCTTATTAGCCATAGCTAACAAACGCTTCCAAAAAAACGCGGCCCCCGCAGGCTGCGTCTGGCATTGCAACTCGCTTCCGCTTGATTCTCGCCGCCGCGGGCTACGCCCGGCGCTGCCGCTCGCCTCCGCTTGATTCGGCTCGCTTTCGCCGCTCAACAGCCGGCACAGCCCCTCAAAGCGCTTCTTCGGCATTGCCATTGCAATGTCAATTATAATGCGGGCATTCGCACAGTGTCAAGAGCCAAGATCGCGCAAATCCGCAAGATTGCGCAAGATTGCAGAGCAATTTGCGGGGGAATTTACGGAATTTGCGGCATAATTTACGCTGACTTGCGGCGCTTGCGATTTTCGCGCAAAGGCGGTAAAATGGGCATGAGTTTTGCGCTGGCGCCTGAACTAGGGACGGCCGGGCGACCGGGGCGGCCGCGAGCTTGAAGGCAAAATTTAGGAA
>JAISFK010000047.1 GCA_031263625.1 Clostridiales bacterium | reverse complement strand
TACATCGGCAGCCACACGTGCGTGGAGCTGCTCGGCGCCGGCCACGACATCGTCTGCCTCGACAATTTCAGCAACGCGAGGCACGACGCCATAGGCAGGATTGAGCGGCTGGCCGGCAGGGAGTTCCCGGTCTATGCCGTGGACCTGCTGGACGAGCCGGGCGTCCGCAGGGTGTTCGCGCGGGAGAGGATCGAGGCCGTCGTCCACTTCGCCGGGCTGAAGGCCGTCGGCGAGTCCGTGCGGATCCCGCTGGACTACTACCACAACAACCTGACGGGCACGCTGAACCTGTGCAGGGCCATGGCGGAGGCCGGCTGCCGGAAGCTCGTGTTCTCGTCGTCGGCCACCGTCTACGGCATGGACAACAAGGCGCCGTTCAGGGAGGACTACCCCCTGTCGGCCACGAACCCGTATGGCATGACGAAGCTCATGATAGAGCGGATCCTGACCGATCTGCACGCGGCGGGCGGCGGCTGGAGCATCGCCCTCCTGCGCTATTTCAACCCGATCGGGGCGCACGAGTCCGGGCTGCTGGGCGAGTCCCCGAACGGCGTGCCGAACAACCTGCTGCCGTACATAATGCAGGTCGCCACCGGCAGGCTCGCGGAGCTGTCCGTGTACGGCGACGACTACGGCACGCCGGACGGCACGTGCGTGCGCGACTACCTGCACGTCGTGGATCTGGCGCTCGGGCACGTCAAGGCGCTCGACTGGGTGGCGGCGAACAGCGGCGTGGAGGCCGTCAACCTCGGGACGGGCAACGGCTACAGCGTGCTGGAGGTCGTCAGCGCGTTCGAGCGGGCGAGCGGCGTGGCGATACCGCGCAGGATCGTCGGCAGGCGCCCCGGCGACATCGCCGTGGGATACGCGGACGCCTCGAAGGCGAAGGCGCTGCTGGGCTGGGAGGCGCAGCGCGACCTGGCGCGGATGTGCGAGGACTCGTGGCGCTTCGCCTCGCTGAACGCGGCGGGCGACGGCGCGGGCGCGGGTGCGTCGGGCAACAGCTCTGGCGCGGCAACATCATGTGATAGCGCGGGTGCCGTTGCGGCAACGTGCGGCGGCGCGGGCTCAGCAAGGGCGGGCGATGGCGCGGCAACGGCTGGCAGCGGAGCGGGCACAACGAGTGGCAATAGCACGGGCGCTGGCGCGAGAGAAGTAGCAGCTAGTAGCGGCCCTAGCGCGGCTGGCAGCGGAGCGGGCGCAACGGGTGGCAATAGCATGGGCACGAGCGCGGCGGGCAAGGGCGCTGGCTCGGCAACAGCGTGCGAGGGCGCAAGCGCGGCCGGCAGCGGAGCGCAGCCGAAAACGGAAAGGGGGGCCGTCCAATGCTGACGCCGCCTCGCGAGCTAAAAAAGGCAATCTCCGGCGGCGCGTATGACGCCGCCCTGACGGCGCTGTACCCCGGCTCGGATCTGCCGGGGCGCAGGGAGCGCTGCCTGCGCGTCATCGACGGGTTCGCCGAAACGTTCGGCGAGCGCCCGCTGGCGCTGATCTCGGCGCCGGGCCGGACGGAGGTGGGCGGCAACCACACGGACCACCAGCGCGGCATGGTGCTGGCCGCGGCCGTCAACCTCGACATACTCTGCGCCGCGGCCCCCAGCGAGGGCGGCGGCCTCCGCGCGCGCGTGCTGTCCGAGGGCTACCCGATGGACGACGTGGACTTGGGCGATATGGCGCCGCGCGAGAGCGAGCGCGAGACGTCGGCGGCCATGATACGCGGCGTGGCGGCGTGGCTCGGCGAGCGCGGCAAGGCGTTCGGCGGGTTCGACGCCTACACCGCGTCCGACGTGCTGGGCGGCTCCGGCCTCTCGTCGTCCGCGGCGTTCGAGGTCGCGATGGGCTGCATTTTCCGCGCCCTGTACGCCAACGGCGCGACCCCGGTGGAGATCGCCATAGCCGGCCAGAGCGCCGAGACGCGCTATTTCGGCAAGCCGAGCGGGCTGATGGACCAGACGGCCTCGTCGGTCGGGGGCTTCACGTGGATCGACTTCGCGGATCCGTCCGCGCCGAAAATCGAAAAGATCGACGCGGATCTCGCGTCGCGCGGGCTGCGGCTCTGCATCGTGGACACGAAGGGCAGCCACGCGAACCTGACGGCCGAGTACGCCGCCATACCGCGCGAGATGGGCATGGTGGCGCGGGCCCTCGGCAAGGAGCACCTGCGCGAGGTGCCGGAGGCCGAGTTTTACGCGAGCGTCGCGGAGCTGCGCGAGAAGGCCGGCGACCGCGCCGTGCTGCGCGCCGCCCACTTCTTCTTCGACAACGCCCTCGCGCGCGAGGAGGCGCTGGCGCTGCGGGAGAACCGCGTGCAGGATTTTCTTGGCATGGTGGTCTCGTCCGGGCAGTCGTCCTTCGCGTACCTGCAAAACGTGTTCTCCCCGGCGTCGCCGCAGAGCCAGAGCGTTTCGGTGGCGCTCGCGCTCAGCGACGCCATCCTGCGGGGGCGCGGCGGCGCGTGGCGCGTCCACGGCGGCGGGTTCGCGGGCACCGTCCAGGCGTTCGTGCCGGACGGGCTGCTCGACGAGTACCGGAGCCGCATGGAGGCCGTGTTCGGGCAGGGGGCGTGCCACGTGCTGACGATCCGCCCGTTCGGCGGGGTAGAGCTGACGCCGGGGCTGCGGCTGCCGGGCGGGGGCGAAGACGGCGGCGAGAGTGAGAAAAGCGGCTGTGGCGAAGGCAAGAGCGGCGGCGGTTGCGGCGAAAGCGAAGATATTGGCGGCAGCGGGAGAGAGCGCGAAAGCGGCTGTGGCGAAGACGGCGGCGACGCAGGCAGGAGCGGCGGCAGCGGCGGCAAGGATTGCGGCGAGGGCGCCCGCGGATGAACTCTATGCTCGACGCGGTCCTGCTGCCCAGATCGTACTACAGGACGATGCCCGTTTCGCGGCGCACGCTGTTTTTCTGCGTCTGCGTGAGCGGCGCCTTCAGCTTCGGCTACCCGTTCCTGTTCGACAATTTTTCCGCGCTGTTCGTCGGGCAGCCCGCCGGCGTCGCGCTGTTCAACGCCGCGCTGACGCTCGCGCTGCTGTTCGTGACGGGGGCCGTGGACTCGTTCGTCTACTGCAAGCCCGTGTCCGACGCCTTCAGGTTCCTGTCGGGCAAGCTGGGCGGCTACAAGGACAGCTTCCTCATGCTCAAGGCCATGAAGATATACGCCCTGTCCGCTGTCATCGTGAACCCGCTGTACATCCTTTTGAGCCGGCTGCTGTTCAGCGACGTCGAGGTCACGGGGAACTTCGCCAAAGTGCAGGTCTACCTGCTCATGTCGGCGCTGATGCAGCTGTGGTCGTTCGGCATAATGAGCCGGGGCCTGAACAGCGTGCTGCGCTTCAAGGGGATGCAGCGCGCGGCGGTCTTTTTCTTCGTCGCGGCGTGGTCGTTTTTGTGGGCCGTGGTGTTCCGCTTCATGATCGCGGAGTTTTTGCTGAAATTATATGTTTACACGAGCGGCCTGGTGATATAGAATATAGGTGCGCCTGTCCCAGTGGCCTAAAGGATAAGGTAATGGATTCCGGTTCCATTGATGCGGGTTCGATTCCTGCCTGGGACGTCAGCAACATCAAGGGCTTTGAGCGCCGATTCGGATCTCAAAGCCCCAAATGTCTCACAAAAACCTCGCGCATACCAAAAACAGGTGCCGTTAAAAGGATTAAGAGGCTGCCTAAAAGCTGATTTTTTTCGCGTTTCAGGATTTATACTCGTGTTCGATTGGGATTCCGACCGCAATTTGCGGTCGGACAGAGGAAACGAGTATTACTGACTCGCGTTTATGGTAAATTCAAATGCTCGTCAGTATACAAGGCGGGAAAAAGGTGTATAATGAAAGCAGTTGGTGTCCGAAAAACGGTTGCCACAGAATGGTCGGTAAGTTACTTAACCGTCACTGCTGTGAACAGGGGCGGTTACTTTTTTCTTTTGTAAGTCTGGTATGCCAGAATCAGCGATCCGAGGGCAATCAAAACTGAAAGCCATTCGTACAGCGTCATAGGCATCACCACCTTTCAAAAGTGGCAACCGTCCCGCACCAACTGCTTGAGGGGATCATATCACGTTCCCGCGCCTAATTCAAGCGGCCGTCATGTCGCGGCAGGGCGATCGCATAAAAAAGCTCAGTTGCAAAACTAAATAAAGTTTCTATTGGCAGGATCTGTCCAGATAACTCTTCTAATGCAATCCCCGCAATCAGTCTAACAAGCCCGAAAGCGAGAATCAAAGGGTTTGGCGGCAAAGGGCCTGGAGCAGATCACCGCGCACTACGCAGTTGACACGTGTGACGTTCAACGCTATACTGAAACCAAAATGAGCGAGTGCGATACGCTCAGGGACTGAATCAAATTTCCCTTCCAGCCGCGCGGTTCTTCGCGCCGCTGAAAATGCCGGGCAATATGCTGTTTGAGAGGGTCGAGGTTTCTTCCGCAAACGGATGAGCAAACCGCCTGCCTTTGGGAAATCTCGCCTATCCCAGAACATTTGTTCCCAAAATCTGCCCATTTTTACGCCCGCAACCTCAATCTCAAACTGAAAACCCGATTGGGAAACTCCAAACCCTCAAACTCAGTCAGACAAACCCCAAAACTCTCCAACTTACTTTTTCATTCGACCC
>JAISFK010000464.1 GCA_031263625.1 Clostridiales bacterium | reverse complement strand
TACGCGAGCGTGTCGGCAAAATCCGCCTTGCCAAGCGATATAAAGTTCCCGCCCACAAGGACAAGCCCCGTCACCGCGTTGATAAACGCCGTTGACTTTCCGTCCATCTTTATGATGGCTGCAATCCCATTGCTAAAAAGGGCAATGCCCACAAAAACAAGACAAACACCAAGCCAGCCCATTCTTTTATCCTCCATGGCAATCAATCTTTCATCATTATAAAGGGTGACTGCGATTATTGCAAGCGTTTAATCGGCGGCGGATGATTGTCCGTCCTGGCCGTTCTGGCCTGCGCCATTCATTGGTTCAGTTGGTTCAGCCCGCGTTTGCATGGGCGGCGCTGGCCGCCACGGCGATTTTGGCGGCTTGCGCCTTCGGCGCGGGTTGCAGCGGCGCGAAATCACATTTTAAACCGGTAGCCGGCGCCCCAGACGGTTTCGATCAGCTTGGGCTCGCTTGGGTTGTCCTCGATCTTCTCGCGCAGCTTCTTGACATGCACGGTTATCGTCGCGGTGTCGCCGATCGCGTCCATGCCCCAAACCTTGTCGAATATGTCGTCCTTCCTGAACACCCTGTTGGGGTTTCTGGCCAGGAATATCAGCAGGTCAAACTCCTTGTTAGTGAGAATGGCCTCCTTGCCGCGGACGAACACCTGCCTCGCCGCGACGTCTATCCTCAGATCGCGCACCTCGATGATCTCGCGAATGTCCGCGCCCCTGCCGCCCTCCTTCGCCGTAAGCCGCTCGTACCGGCTGATGTGGGCCTTCACCCGCGCGACGAGCTCGCTGGGGCTGAACGGCTTCACGAGATAGTCGTCCGCGCCCAGCCCGAGCCCGAGGATCTTGTCGGCGTCGGCCTTTTTCGCGGACACGATTATGACCGGTATGTCCAAATGCCGCTCGTTCCTGATGAGCTTCAGCAACTCCAGCCCGTCGGCGCCCGGCAGCATGATGTCCAGCAAGACGAGATCGCAGCGCTCCGCCAGCGCTTTTTTCGCCTCGCCGCCCGTCAGCGCGATGGCGGCCGAGTAGCCGCTGATCTCCAGGTAATCCCTCTCCAGCAGGGCTATGTCCTTGTCGTCCTCGATGATGAGCACCTTTTTCCTGTTGTCCATGGATAGCGCCCGCCTTTCTTTCGCTGTTCATTTTTGGGGCAGCGACACGTACATCGACGTCCCTGCGCCCAGCTTCGACCGCGCCCATATCCTCCCGCCGTGCGCGAGCACGATCTCCCGCGCGATCGCCAGCCCGAGGCCGTAGCTCTTTGCCGCCATGCTCCTTGAGCGATCCGACATGAAGAAGACGTCAAATACGCGCGGCAGATCCTCCTCCGATATGCCCACTCCGCTGTCGCGGATCTCTATGACGGCGAACCCGCGATTCCGCGACAGCCGGGCCAGCACATGTATCTTCCCGGCCTGCCCGGCGCCGTGGTATTTGACGGCGTTGCTTATTAGGTTGTCCAGCACGCGCCGGAACCGGGCGCCATCCAGGGACACGGCGAGCGCGCCGCCAGCTGCAGCGGCTGCAACGGGTGCGCCTGACGCGCCAGCTATGGCGGGCGCGTCAACCGTCGCTGTTGCGCCAGCCGCAGCGCCCGCGCCATCCGTGACTGTTGCGCCAGTTACAGCGCGCGCGCCGCCCGCCGCGTCCTCGAACGCGATCTCGGCCTCCATGCCGTCTATGAGCCTGCCCGCGTAGTCAAGGCGAATCGCGCCAATCGCTTCGCGCATGTATTCCGCCAGATCCACGTCCTCGAAGCTGTATATCTCCCTGTCCATGTCGATGCGGGAGAATATCAGCAGATCGTCTATCATGCGCTCCAGCTCGGCCGTCTTGGAGAGCACCGTCCTCAAATATGCGTCTTTCTTCTCGTCCGTCGCCGCAACGCCGTCCAGTATGCCCTCGGCGTATCCCCTTATCGCCGTTATCGGCGTCCGCAGGTCATGGGAGATCGCGGCGACCATGAGCTTGCGCGCGTCCTCGAACTGCAGCCTGTCCGACACGGAGTCCTTGAGCGTCACGCGCATTTTCTCCAGTATCTCGCACACGGCGCCTATTTCGTCCCCTCGCTCATATTTTACCACATGATCGAGGTCGCCGTCAGCAATTCTTCGCGCCGCGGCGCCAAGGGCCTTCAGCGGCTCCATGACAAACCTCGAAACGAAGATCATGAACACGCCCGCCATCGCCGCGACCATAAGGAGCGCCGAAACGATGAACGGCGCGAAAAAGCTGCCGGCAAAGGCCCTGAGCGACTTGTAGACGGACTGCAGGCCGGCCAGGACCTCGGCGAACGCGGGCCGCCCGGCGAGCACGACGTCGGAAAGGCCGCTGCCCTCCCCCAGGCTGTTTCCGATGGCATAGACAAAAAGCAGCGCGAACATTATCAGCAGCATCAGCACCGCCGACACGAGCAGCGCGCTCACAAATATTATGGTCAGCTTTAGCTTTACGGACATCTGAATCTGCTTTCTGCCTCCGCTTCCGGTCCCGATCCCGTTTCAAATCCTGATCCTGTTTTCAATCCTGATCCTGCTTCCAATTCCGATACTGCTTCCGATCTCGCTCTCGGTTCCGATCCCGCTTCCGTTCCTGATTCCGATCCTGATTCCGATCCTGCTTCCGTTCCTGCTTCCGATCTCGCTTCCAATTCCGACCTCGCTTCCGTCCCCGATCCCGATCCAGATCCCGCCAGCCGATGGCGCGGGCGCCCGCCCCCCGCCTCTCCTCGCATCGTCTCTCCACGCCCCGCCCGCGCGCGCCGCGCTCCGCCGCCCGCCTTGCGCGCCATGGACATATAGCCCGCCGCCGCGAACGCGGCGCCGCCGGACAGCAACATCATCCATATGCTCAGCAGCTTTCGCGCCGGCAGCGCCCCGCCCACCCATAGCACATGCCACTGCATGTACGACAGGAACGACGCGTCCGCCACGGCGCCTGACGCCAGGCCGGCAATTCTGGCGCCAGCGTAAAACGCCGCCCCGGCAAATATGGCGGCGAACCTGCTCTCGAACAGCGTCGCGACGAACGCGAGCATGGCGGCCACCGATGCCGTCGGGACCACAGTCACCGCGTATGCCGTCAGCGCCTCGCGGATCCCGGCGGCGGACAGCCCCCCGACGGGGAGGATGAGCGCGAACGCCAGCGAGGCCAAAAACAGCGCGAAGATGTTCGCGGCGCTAAAAACAATCATGGCCAGCAGCTTGGAAAAATACACCGCCGCGCTGCCGCCGGGCGCGGCGCACAGCCACTTTATGTAGCCGCTCTTTATTTCCGCCGCGTAAAGATCTGCGGCCAGAAACACGCACAGGATGGGCGCGTAGGCCTCGGAAACAAACGCGAGTACGGTCAGCGGCGAAAACGCGAGGTTGAACGCGACCGGCAGGGCGCCAAACGGCAAGAAATTGCCGCCACGCGGCGCCCCGCCGCCGCCCTGCGGCAGGCCGCTGTCCGGCAGCGCCCCGCTGTTGCCGCCGCCCGCCCTGGCCCCGTTCCCCAATATCCATATAACGGCCGCCCAGGCGAGGCAGATGCCCGCGGCCGCCAGGAAAAAGCCCATATTCCTTTTTCGCAACCAGATCTTCTCCAGCTCATTTTGAACGCGCCCAATCATAGGCTGTCAACATACTCCCTGAGCGTCGGCCGCACGGAAAGCGCCTCGTCCACGCTTATGGCGCGGATCGGGCCGGCGCCCGGTCCGGCGCCCGGCTCGACGACCGAAAATTTCCCGCATATCCGCTCGATTTCCTCGTATCTGTCCGTGAACATCAGTATCGGCTTTCCCAGGCGGCTCTTTATGAGCGACGCCAAACGCGTCGCGTCGGCCCTGCCCAGATCGGCCGTCGGGCTTTCGAGGACGTAGGCGTCGGGGCGCTGCGCGCGCGCCATGGCAAGCCCGAGCTCCTTTGCCGAAATGGCAGGCAAGCCGTCGGAGCGCTCCGACCCGATCTTGTCCAGCTCAAACAGCGCCAGCGCGTCCTCGCAGGCAGCCTCCATCAGCGCCCTGCGGCGCGAAAGCCCGCCGGGCGCCCCGGCTGCGCCCAGATCCGCAGGCCGCGCCCGCCCGCCCCGGCGAGCTGGCCAGGCGCGCGCGGCGAATTTGACATTTTGCGCCACCGAGGCCCATGGGCAAAAAACGACGGGGTTTGGCAAAA
>JAISFK010000340.1 GCA_031263625.1 Clostridiales bacterium | reverse complement strand
ATTCGCTGTTGAACGGAGTGACTAAAGCGGGTATAATGCCGCTTATTGCCTTTGCCATTGTAATTATGCCCCTTCTCTTTCTGCGCACCTGCAGTGCAGCCGGTTTTTCTCAGCCGTTTTGTGCCGCAGGATGTTTTGCTTTGCCAAACCCGCCTACGCGTCTACAATGCAGCCATTTTTTCTCAGCTGCTCCCTGAGCTCATGCGGCTTTACATTCGCGAAGGGCGCATTGTCGCGGCGCCTGAATGATGCCGCCGCGCCCGCCGCCTCGCCGACGGCCATGCACACGGACATTATGCGGGCCGGGCCCAGCGCCTGGCCATCCACCGAAATGCACCTGCCTGCCGCCAAAATATTGCTTGAGCCTTTTGGGATCATGGCGCGGTATGGTATCTGCATGACGCCGCCGCCGAGCCTGTTTCCCTCGAAAACCTGCCGGCCGGCCCTGAGCAGATCAAAATGCCTGCCGCACAGCGCTATCGTGTCTTCGTATGAACGGCCGGAAAGCGCGTCCTCCTCGCTCACCGTATATTCCCCCACGATGCGCCGCGTCTCCCGTATGCCGGGCAGGCCGGCCGTGACGCGCAAGTTGCAGTTTTCGCAGCCTGGGACATGCCTGCGAAATACCTTTTCCACGAGAAGCTGCGCCCTCTGCCTTCCGCGAATGGCGAGATCGGTAAGGTCGGCTCCCTTGGTTCCGTCTATGCCCTCGAAATTGGTTCCTCCGTTTACCAGAAAAACGCCGGGCTGAATCATCGGAAATATGATCAAATAGCCGGGCAAATCCAGTTCAGGGTTCTCTTCCCGCGCTTTTTTGCACGCGTCGTAAAACCACGGCTCCCCTCCAGCCTCTAAGTATGCCTCCACGGCGCCGGAATCGACGTCCTCTATCTGCATTTTCAGGCCCGCGGCAGACATCTCTCCCGTGCCCCTGTCCCCTTTGTATGTCGGAAATCCGGATTTGCAAACCAGATCGGCGTCGCCTGTGCAGTCTATGACGGATTTGGCGGGATAATACGCGACGCCGCTCTTGTTCAGCGCGTATACGCCATGGACGGCGCCGTTCGATATTTTTACGTCAAAAGCCGTCGTATAGAAGAGGATTTCAACCCCGGCCTCGCGCGCCATTTCGTCGAGCACGCGCTTCCCCTGCTCTATGTCGAATGTGAACTCGTCGTGGCAACCGAGCCTGTCCAGGCCCGGATAGCGGTCTGTCTGCGCAAGCTTGCACGGTCCCGCCGCCCTGCCCGTTTTCAAGAGCCTGTCCACAACATCCTGGAATATGCCTCCCGCGACCCGCCTTGGGCGCGGCAGGTCTTTATAGGCCAGTTTCTTTGCCACCATCTGGCGGAACGGTATCGACCCGCTTGTCGCGCCAAGCATGAAAGGAAGAACTCCGGCGGTGGATACGCCGCCGAGACACGGGCCGCTCTCAAGAAGAAGCGTCTTCAGCCCGCTTCTGGCGGCCGACACTGCGGCCGCGAAACCGGCCGGACCTCCGCCCGCCACCACTGCGTCGTATGGCATTCCGTCAATAGCCTGCGTTCGATAGTTCATTGCGCTCACCTCTTTGCGCCTATTTTACGCTTATCCTATTGCCTTTTTGCCATCGTTTCAATGCCCGGCGCTGCTTATCTTATGTTCTATATCTGCTATTTCGCAGGGGGGGGGCACCGACAAGGGCGCGAAAGCGCACATGCTGAGCGCGAGCGTGATCGCCTCGGCGCGGAAGCGCGTCATGAACGTTCTGGGCATTGCGCGCCGTTTTCCAAGGCGCAGGCTACAGCTTAGTCACCCACAGTGGCGCCTGGTAAGAAGCGGAATTTATCTGATGCGCATGCACGGTAAGTTTGCGGCCCTCTAGCCAGCAGGTGTTGTAGCCACGCGTTTCAGTGCAAATTATTCCTTCACTGGTAGTTTCCGCGCCATGCGCCAAAGAGTCTGCGGTAATTTGCAGGATGTTGCGCAAACTGCGACATTCAAAGTAATGGGCATGTCCACATAAATAAGCAATTACGTCGCTGTCTTGCAACACATCAAGAAGCCTCTTGGGATAAGTGGAGCGAAACCACCCCTGCCTGCTTTCCAATGGGTGATGGCCAAACAAAATAGTGCCGTTTGGAGAAGGCTGCTTCAAAATATCTTCTAGCCAGTCTACCTGCGTTTCAGTAATGGCGCCATCCACTTCGCCTTCCGCAGAGGTATCCAAAGCGATAAAGCGATAGCCGCGTATGTCCGCTTGATAGTCATACGGCTTTGTCCGCAATTCTCCCAGATAGCCCCGATAAAAGCGTTCTTTTAAGTCATGGTTCCCCAAAGCGGCAAGCACAGGAATCCCGCTGGCTTCATGTTTGATAATTTCGCGCAAATATGCGTAATCATCTTCCTCGCCTTCATGGACAAGATCGCCAGTGATGACAATGCAGTCTGGCTTGTATTGAACGGCTTTGCGCAGCGCGGCGCGGAAATAAACAACCGGCGGCACCAATAAGTGCGCGTCAAACTTGGAGCCATCGTATGCTCTGAGAACATGGGGGTCTGACAAATGCGCAATTTGAATTTCTGCCATAGTTTTGGCCATTCCTTTTCTGGGCGTCGCCGTTTTTGTAAAAATTCATACGGGTAATTCTAGCACAAACACAAAACGCTTCGCAAGCGTTCACTCTCATCCGCAAGGGGCCGCCGCGCCTGTCCGCGCCTGTAAGCGGAAAGTAAAAGCGCCACCTCCGCATGGCTTTTGCGGAGAGTGGCGCTTTTGCCTGGTTCGCCCGGTTCGCCCGGTTCGGCTGCGCTAGGTCGCGCTCGGCTGCGCCGCTTGCGCTGCCTGCGCTGCTTGCGCCGCGCGCGCTACTTGTTGGCCAGGTACTTGTCGTATGCGGCCTGGTACAGCTCCACGTACTTCTGGACGCCGATGTTGTCGCAGGTCTTCAGGTATTCCTCCCAGCTCGCGTCCGTCACGCCGCTCGTGATGAACGTCGAGATCGTCTCCTTCATGAACTTGTCGATCTGGTCGAACAGCCGCTTGATCTCAATCGCGTCCTCGTTGTTCGGCTTGACCATCTGGTACAGGTAGAAGTACGACTTGGGCTCCAGCACGCCCGCCTCCTCGTACTCGCGGCTCGTGTTAAAGCGCTCGACGCGGTGCGGCGGCATCTCGTAGATGTCGAAGTAGTAGTCGCCCGGCGCGAAGAACTGCGCGTGCCACACGGGGGCGATGTTGTACAGGCCGTTGTTCTCCGGGATGTACTTGATGTTGTACTTGCCGTTGATCACTTCCATCGTCGGCTCGATCGGGCCGCCCTCTTTCAGCGGGCCGTTGTACGCGACCATCATGTGCTCGGTTTCAAGCTGGCGGTCGAGCCACTGTAGCGTCTCGGGCACATACTTGTTGGCGGACGTCAGCGCGGCGCCGAACGTCGGTATCTCCATGAGGCGCGGGACCTGCACGCCGTACTCGCTCGCCGGCGGGATGATCGACACGAAGTCCGGTATGATCTCCGGCAGCAGCGCCGTGTTGATCAGGCGCAGATACGTCGTGAAGCCGACGTTGCCGGCGTTCACCTTCGTCGCCCACACGTTCGAGTCCTGCGTGATCGACTCCGGATCGAGCAGTCCCTCGCGATAGAGCAGGTTAAGCCACTCGCATGCGGCGCGGAAGCCCGGATAGTCGCCGTAGAAGCGCACCTTGTCGTTCTCGTCCACCGTCGCGTAGAGATACTCGTGCAGCGGCACGCCGAATTTGGCGAAGTGCGTGTAGACGCCCTGCGTGTTGTTCACGAGGTCGCCGCCGGACATCGGGATCTCGTCCGCGACGCCGTTGCCGTTCGGATCGCCGGTCTTGAACGCGCGCAGCACCTCCGTCAGCTCGTCCACCGTCTTGGGGATCTCAAGCCCCAGCTTGTCGAGCCACGCCTTGTTGATGTAGTCGTTGCCCTCGTGGTTGACGTTCTGCGCTATCAGGTTGCCGATCTGGTACGTCTTGCCGTCGGACGACGGCAGGGACTCGTTGGCGCCGTTCATGAACAGGCGGCTCCAGTAGTTCGGCATGTTGGCCTCGAGGTAGTCGTCCAGCGGTATCAGGATCCCCTGCGACACGCCGTACTCCTCCAGATCGACCGTGCCGCCGCGCAGGATCACGTCGGGGTAGTCGCCGGACGCGAACATGAGGTTGATCTTCGTCTCCCAGTCCGCGTTTTTGACCTGCTCCCACTCGATGTGGATGTTCGTCTCCTTTTCCAGCTCGTCGTAGTACCACAGCGACGGGAAGTCTATCGACTGGTTGTCGAGCACGTACTCGAACGCCTTGAGCGTGATCTTCTCAGCCGAGATCGGCCCCTCGCCGACAGTCTGCGCCGGTTCTGCGGCAACCGCCTCCGTCGCCGCCTCCGTGGCGGCTGCGGTCGTCGCGGCGGCCTCCGTCGCCGCCTCGGCCTCCGTCGTCGCGTCCGCTTCCGTCGCCGCTTCCGCAGCCGCCGTCGTGGTTGTGGCCGCCGCCGTCGTCGTAGTCGCGGCGCCCCCGCCGCCCGAACCTCCGCCGCAGGCCGCCAGCGCCAGCGCCAAGATCAGCGCCAGCGCGAGCGCGGCGCGCCGCAGCGACGGGCTCGCCGCTCCGAATCCATTACCAGATCCATTTCCAGTTCTCTTCCCAGCGCTCTTTCCGGATCCCTTGCCGGATCCCTTTCCGAAATTCTCTTTCATGCCCATCTTCATGCCATCCTCCCTTTTCCCTTTCGCCGTTAATTTAGTCCCATTCCAATCTATCATGAATCAGCCCTTGAGGGAGCCGATCATAATCCCCTTCACAAAATATTTCTGCATAAAAATGTACAGCACGACCGCCGGGGCGGTCGAGATCACGATTGAGCAATACTTGGCGACCTCCGCCTTGCGAATGACCTCCGTGATCCCCTGCGCGTCCGCGTATGCGTCGAAGAACGACGCCTGCGCCTGCGAGTTCAGCTGCGCGACCAGCTCGCGCAGTATCGTCTGGAGCGGCAGCAGGCTCCGATCCCGGATGTACACGAGCGCCGTGAAGTAGTCGTTCCAGCGCGCGACGCCGTAATACACGCAGAGCACGGCGACTATCGTGCCCGACAGCGGCATCACGCAGCGGAAGAAGAACGTCAGGTGCGACGCGCCGTCCATCACGGCGGCCTCGTACAGCTCGTTCGGTATGTTCGTCGTTATGTACGTGCGCGCGACCATCAGGTTCCAGACGGTGATCATGTTGATCAGGACCATGATCCAGACGTTGTTGTACAGGTGCAGCGTCCGGTTCATCAGGTACTGCGGTATCAGGCCGCCCGTGAAGAACATCGTGAACACGAACATGAAATTGACGGCCTTCTTCCCCGCAAACGGCCTGGAGAGCGCATATGCGGCCATCATCGTCGTGAACAGGCTCAGCGCCGTGCCGGCCAGCGTGTAGAAGATCGAGTTCGCGTATGAGCGCATGAGCTCGCCCTGGCTGAACACGGCCTCATATCCCATGAGCGAGAAATTGATCGGCCAAAAGAGCACCTTGCCCTCGAGGATCGCCCCCGGATCGGACACGGACGCTATCAGGATCAGCCACAGCGGATACATGATGAATATCAGCACTACGATCCAGAAAAGCGTGTTGAAGCAGTCGAACGCCAGATCCCCGACGGTTGCCGCTCCGCGCGGCTTTTGCTTGTTGGCCGCGCCCGGCTTTTGGTTGCTGGCCGCGCTCGGCTTCCGATTGTCGGCCGTGCTCGGCTTTTGCTTGTTGGCCGCGCCCGGCGGCTTTCGATTGCTGGCCGTGCCCGGCTTTTGGTTGTTGGCCGCGCCCGCGCCCACTCCGGCTGTGCCCATAATTTTGCGCCCCCTTTCCCGCGACATCCGCAGTCGCCCCTAAAACAAGCCCGTCGCGCTGAGTTTTTTTGAAATCCAGTTCACTGAAACGATCATGATGAAGTTGACGAGGTTCACCGTCAGCCCGATCGCCGACGTGTACGAGAACTGCGCCTTGCCAAGCCCCTGCGTGTACACGTAAACCCCGATTATGTCCGACGTGGACATGTTGCCCGGTTGCTGCATGGCGAGCGCCTTGTCCGTGTTCGACGCGAGCAGGCTGCCGCAGCTCAGGATCAGGATCATCACGGCTATCGGGATCAGGTGCGGCATGTCGATGTGCCAGATCTTCTGGCGCTTGCTCGCGCCGTCGATCGTCGCGGCCTCGTATATGCTCTGGTCGATCCCCGTCAGCGTCGCGATGTAGAGGATCGCGCTCCACCCGGCGTGCTGCCAGACCTCCGTGATGACGAACAGCTTCCGGAACCACGACGCATCGTTCATGAAAAATATCGGCGCGCCGCCGAGCCACTGGATGAAGTAGTTCACTATGCCGCTCGTAGGCGACAGGAACAGGTACAGTATGCCCGCCATGACGATCGTCGAAATGAAGTGCGGCACGTAGACAATCGTCTGCGCGAAGCGCTTGAACAGCTTGCGCTCGACCTGGTTGAGCAAGATCGCGAGGATAATCGGCGCCGGGAAGCCCCACAGCAAGTTGTACACGTTCAGCAGCAGCGTGTTCAGCAGCAGCCGCGACGAATAGTAGGTGCCGAAGAAGTCCTGGAAATTTTTCAGGCCGACCCACGGGCTGCCTATTATGCCCAGCGCGGCCTTGAAGTTGCGGAACGCGATCTGTATGCCGTAGAGCGGAAGGTAGTGGAAAACGACGAAAAAAACTATGGCCGGCGCCAGCAGGATCCAGAGCTGGTAGTCGCGCCGCAGGGCGTGCCCGAGGCGCTGGGGAAGCGGCGGCTTTTTCAGTGCCGCGCCCGCCGCGGCGCTCGCAACGCCCGAAGAGGCAACGGCGGCTACCCTCGCCGCAATGCCCGCAACGCCCGCAGATGCGCCAGGAGCGGCGGCAGCGGTTGCGCCCGCCGCAGCGCCCGCAACGTCGGCAACGGCGGCTGCTGCGCCCGCAGATGCGCCA
>JAISFK010000323.1 GCA_031263625.1 Clostridiales bacterium | reverse complement strand
AAGTCAATAAAAATTTTCGCCATCCGCGCGGATGGCCTTGACTGTTGGCAAGCCAGATAGTATAATGGGCAAAGAAATTGAAATTGAATTAATGCTGGAATTGCGATTTCAGACGCGCGCGCGCGTGCGCTTGCGCCAACTTTGGAGAAGTACCCAAGTAGGCTGAAGGGGACGGTTTGCTAAACCGTTAGTAGGGGCAACTCTAGCCCGGGTTCGAATCCCGGCTTCTCCGCTTAGTTATGTCGAATCCGAACCCCCGCTTCATCTTTGTTAGCGGGCTGTTCGGAATTGTGGTTGACAGGTAATCACAAGAAAAAACGCCCGCCGCAGGGAGATCTGCGGCGGGCGTTTTCTTTGGACAAGGCCGGCTTCCTGTGTTCGCGTGTGTCCGAATCGGAGAGAGCGGGATTTGAACCCGCGAAACGTTTCCGTTTACCCGCTTTCCAGGCGAGCGCCCTAAGCCAGGCTAGGCGACCTCTCCAAATAGGCTGGGCGTCTAATATGCCCAGTATCTATGGGGCGCACTTGGCAAGCTTGCGCCCTGTGTTATTATGCAATATGGCAGGCGCTCTTGTCAAGTGCGCGATTTTAGCGCGCGGGATCGACGCAAGCGTCGCAAGCGTCCAAGGCGCTATCATAGGCAGAGGCATACAAGCGAGCGAGCGCGGGCGGGCGCAAACGCATAAGGGGCATGTTCGGGCAGATCCCCAATTCCGCATTGCGAGCGCACTGCCGCAACAAGCCCGCAAATCAGGCCGCGCCGCGTTGCGTCGCGGTTCAGAAGCCAGCCGCAGGCGATGGCGCATAGCCGCTTAGGTCGCCAGAATCCGAAAGCACGTCATTTGAAGGCTTGTCCCAGAATCCAAAAATGAGAGACTGGATTCCGGGACAAGCTCGGAATGACGGGAAGCGCACGGAATGACGGGGAACCCGAATCAGTCGCATCTTCATGCTGATCGGCGCTCCTCTGAACTGCAATCGCGCCGCGCCCTCTCGCGCACTCGCGCGTGCGGCAACCGGAGCAGAACCTGCAGAGCGCGATTGACGGCGGCGCCCTCTCGCGCACTCGCGCGTGCGGCAACCGATTCCAGGGGGATTTTGAGCCTCTGCTCGACCATCGCGCCCTCGCGCCTACGGCAACGCCGGTGAAGATCGCTGGCACGACGCCCCCGAAATCGCGCCGCGCCTTCTCGCGACTCGCGCTTTCCGCGCCGCCACGCCGCCACGCCTTATCGCCCCCTCGCGCCTCATCGCCCTCGCGCGCCACCGCGCCTACGGCAGCGTGTTGCCCGCCGCCATGTAGATCGCGTACCAGTCGTCGCGGGAAAGGCGGATCTCCGTCGCCTTCACGCAGTCCTTCAGGCGCTGCACGTTCATGGTGCCGGTCACGGGCTGCATGTTCGCCGGGTGGCGCAGCAGCCACGCCATGGCGATGGCCGTGGCGCTCGCGCCGTACTTTTCCGCCAGCTCGTCGATCTTCGCGTTCAGCTCCGGGTACTTCTCGCTGCCGAGGAACACGCCCTCAAAGAAGCCGAACTGGAACGGCGACCACGGCTGGACGGTGATGCCGCTGAGCCGGCAGAAGTCCAGCGCGCTGCCGTCGCGGCCGACGGCGGCGTCGTCCAGCATGTTGACGTGCAGGCCCTGCGAGATCATCGTCGCGTTGGTTATGCTGAGCTGGAGCTGGTTCGCCACGATGGGCTGCCTCGCGTATTTTTGCAGGAGCTGGATCTGCATGGGGTTCTGGTTTGAAACGCCGAAATGCCGGACTTTGCCGCCGCGGTGCAGGGCGTCGAACGCCTCGGCGACCTCCTCCGGCTCCACCAGCGCGTCGGGGCGGTGGAGCAGCAGCACGTCCAGATAGTCGGTTTTCAGGCGTCTCAGGCTGCCGTCCACGGACGCCATAATGTGCTCCTTGGAAAAGTCGAACGCGACGCCGGGCCGTATCCCGCACTTGGACTGCAGGATGATCTTCTCCCGGACGGACGCGGACATGCCGACGGCCCGCGCGAAGATTTCCTCGCAGGCGCCGCGCCCGTATATGTCGGCGTGATCGAAAAACACGGCGCCCTCGTCGATGGCGGCCCGCACGAAGCGCTCCGCGCCGGCCGGCTCCAGCCCGTTGATCCTCATGCAGCCCACTGCGATTGCCGGAACCCGCAGCCCGGACTTCCCCAGTTCAATCGTTCTCATAGCGTGTGCCCCCGTTCCCTTTCATATTTTATACTGACGAGCATTTGAATTTACCATAAACGCGAGTCAGTAATACTCGTTTCCTCTGTTCGACCGCAAATTGCGGTCGAAATCCCAATCGAACACGAGTATAGCTCAAATTTATGGCGCAATAGCCTAGCCCCTATGATAAACCCTAGCGCTAACTCCAAGTCAATAGCGCCTGCCAAAATATCCAAAATATGCGCTCAAAAATATATAAAAAATTTATACAGGATTTTTGCAGCGCCCGGAAGTTTGTGATATACTACAGATTGTACTTTAGATTATAATTTTTATATTTTTTGTGCTTTTGTGGGAGCAAATAGAGGGCAAAGGGCTATATGGGACTGATAAGCAAGCAGCTGAGCGGCGGAGCGAAGATTCCGCACAGAAAGCTTACGTCGGAGGCCGCCATCGTCAGGATGGACATACCGGACAAGGTGGTTCTGCCGATGATTCAGCACATAGGCGCGCCGTGCGAGCCGACAGTCAAAAAGGGCGACTCCGTGGAAGTCGGCCAGCTGATCGGGGACACGGGCAAATACGTTTCCGCGCCGATCCATTCGAGCGTGTCCGGCACGGTGACGAACGTCGGGCCGAAGCTGTATCCGGGCGGCGGCAGCGCCATAGCCGTCGAGATAGCGGCGGACAAGCGCCAGACGCTGCACGAGAGCGCGCGGCCGCACGCGTTTTCAGACAAAAAGGATTTTCTGGCGCTCGTCCGGGCCTCCGGGCTCGTCGGGCTTGGCGGCGCCGGCTTTCCGGCCCACGTCAAGCTGAACCCGCCGGACGGCGCCAAGATCGACTGCCTCATTGTCAACGGGGCCGAGTGCGAGCCATACATCACTTCCGACTACAGGTTCATACTGGAGAACTCGAAGGACATCGTGGCCGGCATAAAGATGCTCAAAGAGGTGGCCGGGATCCCAAAAGCCTTTGTCGGCATCGAGGACAACAAGCCCGCAGCCATAGAGCTTATGAAGGAGATGGTCGCCGACGACCCGTCGATCGAGGTCGTCTCGCTCAAATCCCTATACCCGCAGGGCGCGGAGAAAATGCTCATCTACTCGTGCACGGGGCGGCGCGTGCCGCCGGGCAAGCTGCCCTCCGACGTCGGCGCGGTCATGATGAACGTGAACAGCGTGGCCGTGATGTACGACTACATCCGCACGGGCAGGCCGCTCACGACAAAGATCGTCACCGTTTCCGGCAACGCCGTAAAGCGCCCGATGAACCTTGAGATCCCCATCGGCGCCCTGCTGCGCGACGTGTTCGATTTTTGCGGCGGCTTTTCGGGCGAGCCCGAAAAAATCCTCATGGGCGGGCCCATGATGGGCATAGCCCAGTACACGCTCGACGTGCCGGTGATCAAGAACACGAACGCGCTGCTTGCGTTTGACAGGCGGGACGCCCTGGCAAGCCCCGAAACGGCGTGCATACGCTGCGGGAAGTGCGTTGACAACTGCCCCATGAGCCTGCTGCCGCTGTGCATCAACTCCGCCGCGCTCAAGGGCGACGCGGACAGGCTGCAAAAATACCACGCCATGGACTGCATAGAGTGCGGGACTTGCGTGTACAACTGCCCCGCAAAGCGGCGCATCGTCCAGTCGGCGCGGCTGGGCAAGGAGATCCTGCGCGGCGCGGCGGCAAAGGCGGCTGGCGCGGCCAGCTAGGGCGCGGCGGCTGGAGCTGCCGGTTGCGGCGGATGCCGGGCAGGGCGCAATGGCCGGGGTTGCCGGATAGGGCGCAGCGGTTTGAACAGGTATGGCCGGGGCGGCCCTGGCGACAGGCTTCCAGCGCGGCGGCAGATCCATAGCGCGGCGCCGAGCGAATTTATACTCGCGTTCGATTGGAAATTCCGGCCGCAATTTGCGGTCGGACAGAGGAAACGGGTATTACTGACTAGCGATCCTCACAAGGGGGTATTTTGATTGGCCGACAAGCATACACAGGCGACGGACGGGCAGCCGCAGCCGCAGGCGCCTGCTAACGAAAGCGGCATAGCCGGGGCGGCGCGGGCGGGCAATGGCAGCACGGTTGCTGCTGTTGCGGCGTCGTCCGGAGGCGCCCCGCAGCAACAGGCGCCTGCTGGCGAAAGCGGCGCGAGCGCACGGCCGCAAGCGCCGCATCCGCAAGCCGCGCAATCTCAGCCGCCGCAACCAAAAGCGACACAGGCGCCCCAACCGCATACCGCGCAAGCACCACAGGCACCGCAGACGCCAGTCGCACAGGCACAGGCGACACAGCCGCCGCAGCCGCAGGCACCAGCCGCACAGGCACAGCCGCAGCACGACGACAGGTTCATCGTGGCCTCGTCGCCGCACATATTCTCCGACATCACGACGCGGCGCATCATGCTGGACGTCGTGATCGCGCTCTTGCCGGCGACGCTGGCGGGCGCGTGGTTCTTCGGCGCGAGGGTGCTGCTCGTGTCCGCCGCCACGATCCTCTCGTGCGTGTGCGCCGAGTACGCATCGCGGCGCATCATGAAGCGCGACAGCACGATAGGCGACCTGAGCGCCGTCGTCACGGGGCTGCTCCTGTCGCTGAACCTGCCGCCGTCCATCGAGATATGGAAGGCCGTCGTCGGCGGCGCCATCGCCATTGTCCTCGTCAAGCAGATATTCGGGGGGATCGGCCAAAACTTCATGAACCCGGCGCTGACGGCGCGGGTCATGCTACTGATATCGTGGGGCGCGTCCATGACGAGGTGGACGGCGCCGGGCTGGGCGTTCTCGCCCGCCGCGGGCGTGGACGCGGTGTCGTCCGCGACGCCGCTCGCGCTCGCCAAAACGTATTTCCAGACCGGGGCGGGCCTTTCCGGCCTGCCGTCCTACGCGAGCCTTTTCGCGGGCAGCGTGGCCGGCTGCATCGGCGAAACGTCCGCCATCGCCCTGCTGCTGGGCGGGGCGTACCTGCTCGCGAAAAAAGTCATAACATGGCATATCCCGGCGGCGTACATCGCCACTGCGGCCGCAACCTCGTGGGCCTTCGGCGGCGCGGGCGGCGGCCTGTTCGCAGGCGACCCGCTGCGCCACGCGCTGAGCGGCGGCCTGCTGATCGGCGCCATTTTCATGGCGACCGACTACAGCACGTCTCCCATGACAAAGACGGGCAAGCTGATCATGGGCGTCGGCTGCGGCCTGCTCACGACGGTCATCAGGCTCTACACCGGATATCCCGAGGGCGTGTCGTTTTCCATTCTCATAATGAACGTCGTCACCCCGCTCATAGACAAGTACACCGTGCCGCGCGCCTTCGGCGCCCCGGCCAAAAAGGGGGCGTTTTGACTCATGCCTAGCATGATCAGGCCGGCAGTCGTGCTGTTCGCCATATGCGCGATAGTCACGGGCGCGCTGGCCGCCACATACGTGCAGACGGAGGGCGCCATAGCCGAGAGCGAGGCCAGAGTCGCCAACGAGATTCGCGCGCAGGTGCTGCCTGCCGACGAGTTCGAGCCCGTCGCTGAAATCATGGGCGCCGCGGGCGCGGGCGGGGACGGCTCTGGCGGGGACAGCTCCGGCACAGGCGGGGGCGGTTCCGGCACGGGCGGGGACGAGAGCGCGAGTTCTGGCGCAAGCGGCGCCTATCCCGCCGTGACGGAGTTTTACAGGGGCCTGTCCGGCGGCCGGACGGTGGGATATGTCGCCACCGTCGTGTCCAAAGGCTACGGCGGCGACGTCAGCGTCATCGTCGGCATAGGCGCCGACGGCAAGATCGCGGGGGTGCGCGTTGCCAGCCATTCGGAGACGCCCGGCCTCGGCGCCAACTCCACCAACCCTGAATTTTATTCGCAGTACGATCAGCAAGACGCGCTGGGCGGCATTTCCGTCGTCAAGACGGCGCCTCCTGGCGACGGCGAGATAGTGGCGAT
>JAISFK010000237.1 GCA_031263625.1 Clostridiales bacterium | reverse complement strand
CAAAAAATACAAGAACTGCCACGGCGCCGGCTCGCAGGGCGCGTAAGGGGCGCAGGACTGCGCGTAAGGGGCGCGCAGGCCGCATAGGCGGCGCACGCATAGGTAGCGTAGGGCGAGTAGGCCGCGTTGCAGCAGTTCGCGCATCAATCGCGGGCGCATGGCCGCATAGGCCACGTTGCAGCAGTTCGCGCATCAATCGCGGGGCGCCGGCCAGCATACAGATGCGACCGATTCGGTTCCCCGCCATTTAGGGGTTTGCCCCGGAATCCAGCCTTTGATTTTTGGATTCTGGGACAAGCCCTCAAATGACGTGCTTTTGGATTTCAGCGGTATATAAGCACTTTTGTGCCATAAGCCCGCGATTGGTCGCAAGGGTGTGAACTGTAGCTAGGCCGCGGCCGCCAGGGCAGTAAAACAAATCGCCGGATTCTCCGATATATAGTATGTCACCGTTTGGGCAACAAGCCGCAGACAAGCGCGGGCAAGCCGCAAGCGGGCCATGGGCAAGCCGCAGACAAGCCGCAGGCAGGCAAGCGATGGGCAAAAGCGGCAAGCGAGCTAGTTAAGGAGAAGCAGATTTGGCGGTAGGTTTTGCAAGCTATGAGATCGCGCGCTCGGGCCTGACGTACAACGAGCGCGCCCTTGACGTCACGGGCCACAACATAGCCAACGTGAACACGAAGGGCTATTCGCGCCAGCAGGCGGTCGCGGAGGGCTCGTTCTATATCAGGAACAACGCGAAGTACGGCTACGGGCAGGTCGGCACGGGCGTGGACGTGCAGCAGACGCGCCAGATCCGGCACAAGTTCCTGGACAACATATACCGCTACGAGAACGCGAAGGCCGACTACTGGAGCGTCCGGCTGGACACGTACTCGGCGGTGGAAAACGTGATGCGCGAGCCGGTGGGCGAGGGGCTGCAGTCGCTCATGAACCAGTTCTGGAACGCATGGCAGGAGCTGTCCAAGGACCCGTCCAGCCTGACCGCCCGCTCGCTCGTGCGCCAGCTCGGCGAGTCCATCTCCTTCCAGGCGAACAACATCGGCGCGCAGTTCGACGAGATGCAGGCGAGCCTGGACAGCCAGTTCACGGACGCCATAAAGCTGCTCGGCGAGCTGTGCGGCAAGGTCGCGAAGCTCAACGCCAAGATAAAGGAAGTGCAGATCGCCGGCGAGGCGCCGAACGACTACATGGACGAGCGCAACAGCGCGCTCGACCAGATATCCTCGCTCATAGACTGCGAGATCTACGAGCGCGACGACGGCATGCACGACGTGATATCGAACGGCGTCTACCTCGTGTTCCGCGACGAGGCCAAGCAGCTCGTCACGACGCAGACCGCGGAGAGCGGCCTGTTCCACAAGGCGTTCGTCGTCATGGGCGACGGCAATCCGCCCGTCCTACAGGAGATGGCGTTCGGGCAGTGCAAGATCAAGGGCCTGCTCGAATCGCGCGGCGAGATCGCCGACATGCTCGACCTGAATCTGGAAAACCCGCCGTTCGACTCGGCAAACCCCCTCAACTCGACAGTGAAGGAATACGTGCAGTTCGCGCGAGGCAGCATCACGAACGGCTCGCCGAACACGAAGGCGGACATCGTGATCGCGATAGACCTCTCGGACGCCTCCTCGGAATACCTCGACCGCATAAAGACGGGCATCGACGGCTATGTGGACGGCCTGCTGAAAAAGGGGCTGGACTTCAATATAAAGCTGGTCGCGTTCGACGGCGCCTCCGGGTCCGCCGCGACCGTCGGGCAGTACACGAACAAGAACCAGATCCCGGCGACGGCGCAGGATCTGAACCAGTTCATCGCGGACGTGCTCGCGCTCCAGCCGTCGTCGGCCGCAGGCGCGGCGGGTTGCGACTTCGGCGGGCTCGTGGCGGAGCTTGAGGCGCTGGGCGGCTCTGGCGGCGCCTCCGCGTTCAGGGAGGACGCGAGCCGCTACGCGATCGTCTTCACGGGCGACGCCATGGACGACGACGGCTCCGGCGGCGCCGGCATCTCGCTCGCGGCGGCGCGGGCTTACGCGGACAGGCTGAACGCCATCGGGGTGTCGCTGTCGGCGGTCACGCCGGGCGAGGCCCAGCACTCCGGCTCCGGCAGCGCCACCGCGCCGTTCGGGTGGAGCGCGATCACGGACGCGACGGGCGGCGCGGCGATCGCATACGACGAGGTGTCCGGGAACGAGCTCGTAATCCGCGACTTCGCCGGCGTGATGCAGGACGCGAACGACTTCGTGAACCGCAGCGTCGGCGACCGCATGAGCGCGATCCCAGCGTCCATGCAGATCCTGCCGGACGCGCGCAGGCGCCTGAACGCGCTCGTGAACATCGTCTGCCGCAGCGTCAACGAGCTGCACAGGAGCGGCAGGACGCTCGAGACGCCGCCGCAGGACGGCGAGGACTTCTTCGTCCCGATCAACGCCAAGTACCCGCTCGAGCTGGGCAACATCCAGATAAACCCCAAGTTCCTGGAGCCCAGCGGGCTGAACTACATCGTGTCGTCCACGTCGGGCGCCACGGAGGACAACAACGTCGCGCTGGCCATAGCGAACCTGCGCAACGAGCCGGACACGATAAAGACGGCCGAGGGCGGCGTGACGTTCGACGACTACTACCGCGACGCGCTCTACGCGATATCGACGAAGGCTTCCGAGTCGGAGCGCTACCTGGGCAGCCAGCTGACCGTCACGTCGTCGCTCGACCAGATGAGGCACGCCATCATGGACGTGTCCATGGACGAGGAGCTGTCGAACATGATGAAGTTCAAATTCGGCTACGACGCGGCGTCGCGGGTGCTGAACGTCATAGACGGCATGATCGAGACCATCGTGACGCGGCTGGGCATTGTAGGCAGATAGGGCAGATAGGGGAGACAGAGGGGACAGGGGAGATGCAAAAGGCATGAGGGGATCATTTTTCGGCCTGAACGTTTCGCTGAGCGGGCTGTTCACGGCCCAGCGCAACATGGACACGATAAGCCACAACATGGCGAACATACAGACGCCGGGCTACACGCGGCAGTCGGCGCTGCAGAGCGCGTCAAGCCCCATCCGGCTGTTCAACAAGACCGGCATGGTCGGCACGGGCTCGGAGGTCGTTTCGGTGGCCCGCATCCGAGATTTGTACCTGGACAAAAAATACTGGTATCAGAACACGATCATGGGCGAGTGGGCGCAGAAGGCCAGCCTCGCGGATCAGATCCAGACGCGCGTCGCCGGCATCGACGGCAACGACTACGGCGTGGCCATGAACGATTTCTACAGCGCGCTGCAGGAGCTGTCCAAGGATCCCAGCGACCTGTCCATCCGCTCCGTCGTCAAGGAGGAAGCGCTGTCCCTGACGTCGTATTTCAACAATCTGGCCGCGAATCTCGAAAAGATGCAGGAGGACATAAACATCGACGTGAAGGCCAAGGTCGATCTCGTGAACTCCATCGGCCACAGGATCGAGTCGCTGAACCAGCAGATCTACCAGATCGAGATACTCGGCGAGGCGGCCAACGACCTGCGCGACGCGCGCGACCTGCTCATAGACGAGCTGTCCGGGCTCGTCAACGTCGAGGTCGGCGAGCACAACTACGGCAAGCTGCCGTCCGGCGCGGACGACATGCGCCTCTACATCTACATAGGCGGCACGCAGTTCCTGCAGCACTTCAGCGCGAACAGCAGCACCGTGAACGAGCTGCGCTGCGTCGCGCGCGCGCAGAAGCTGAACGAGGAGGACGTGAACGGGCTGTACGACGTCGTGTGGACGAAGCCCGCCGGGAGCGCGGAGCCCGTCGCCATATCGGGCGGCGAGCTGCGCGGCCTGCTCGACATGCGCGACGGCAACTCCGGGCTCACGCAGGAAACCAAATTCGATCTGCTGACGCAGCCGCCCGTGTCGATCAGCGTCGCGCTGTCGGCGAACGGCGCCGCGCTGGCGCCGCTGACGATCAGCTTCAGCGAGTACGTCAGGAACGCCGGCGCCATGACGGCGGGCGAGCTCGCGGCGCACATACAGGGGCAGCTGAACGCGGCGCTCGCGGCGGCGGGCCACGCCATAACGCAGGACAACATGGCGAGGGCGCGCACGACGGCGGACGGGAAGCTGGAGATAGACCTCGGCGGCCTGGTTTCGTCCGTGCCGCCCGCGACGATTGACGGCTTTGCCGTGACGGCGCCCGCCGAGCTGAAGCAGAAGCTGGACCTGGCGGAGATACTCGCGGGGGATCCGCCGCTGCAGGCGCTCACGAGCGGGAGCGACATCGTGAACGCGACGGCGACGCGCGCGTACAAGGGCGTGCCGTACTACCAGCGCAAGCTGAACGAGTACGTGAGGACATACGCCATGGCGTTCAACGAGGGCTTCATGGACGACAACTCGGACAAGCAGATCACCGCGGGCGAGGTGCTGACGGGGCACGCGTCCGGCTACAACATCGGCCAGGGCGAGGGCGAGCCCCCGGCCGCCGTCCGGTTCTTCACGATGATGGACAGCCGCGGCGCCGCGCTAGGCACGGGCGACTTTCTCATGACGAGCGAGCTGCGCATGCCGTCGCTGTACGGGCTTGACCCAGACAGCCAGGAATACCAGGACAACATCAACGCGATATGGAACGCGTACCAGGGCGTGACCGCGAAGAATTTCTGCGTTTCGGCCGACATCGCGAGCGACGTCGGGCTGATCGCGACGTCCGCGTCCGCCGGCGACGTCGAGGACAACACGAACCTGCTGGCCGTGACCAGCCAGCGCTTCAACCGGCACATGTTCTCGGAGGGCGCCGCGGAGGACTTCATGCAGGCGCTGTCCACGGACTCGGCCGTGGACACGAACCAGGCGGAGTTCAAGCTGAAAAACCAGACGTCGTTCATCAACCTGCTCAAGGACAGCCGCGTGTCGATATCCGGCGTGAGCGAGGACGAGGAGTTCGCGAACCTGATACGCCACCAGCACGCGTACAACGCGTCCGCGATGATGATAAACACGTTCAACGAGATATACGACACGCTCATAAACGGGCTGGGGCTATAGACTGCAGACGGGGCGGGCCGGGGCTAAACCCTAGGGGGCGCCCTGGTGGCTATAGGCGGGCTGGGGCGGGCTATAGACTCCGCGCCAAGAAAGGGACGGGCCAAGCGATGCGCATCACGAACAACATGCTCATAAGCAACATGATAACCTACATGAACCAGAACCTCAGCACGGTCGCCAAGTACCAGACCATAAAGTCCACGCAAAAGCTCATTCAGAGGGCCTCCGAGGATCCGATCCTCGCCACGCGCTCGCTCAAGCTGAACACGGACGTGTCCGTGCTGTCGCAGTACAAGAAGAACGCGGAGAGCGCCCTCGCGTGGATGGAATCGACGGAAACCGCGATAAAGTCCGTGAGCGGCATCCTCACGGATCTGCGCACGAAGGCGGTGCAGGCCAGCAACGAAGGCGCGCTGACGGACGACGACAAGCAGAAGATCGCGAGCGAGTTCAAGCAGATGCGCGACGAGCTCATCAACCTCGCCAACAGCACGTATTCGGGGCGCTACATCTTTTCCGGGTACAAGTCCGACACGCCGCTGCTGGACGACAACGGCTTTCTGAACACCGTCGTGTCGAAGCTGGAGAAGATCAACTACGAGATTGGCGTGACGAACAAGGTCCAGGTGAACGTGACGGGCGACTCGCTTTTCAACATGGACAGCGCCGTCGGCTACCTGCCCGCGCGCTCCGCGCTGATTCAGGACATCGACGACTTCATAGCGCTGATCGACGCGCGGGCCACAGTCACGAGCTCGGCGCCGCTCGACCTCACGGGGCCCGGCGTATACGACATGTCGGGCGTCAGCGTGGACATATCCGTGGGCGGCGGCGCGGCGAAGACGGTGAGCTTTGACGATTCGACCGCGAAATACGTCAACAGGATGACCACGGACGAGATCATCGACCACATAAACAAAAAGCTGGGCGTGGACGCGACGGCGAGCCTGGACAAGAACGGCAACCTCATCGTCCGCAGCCTGTCCGGCGCGGGCGTCCTGGTCAGCGACTCGGCCGGCGCGGCCGGCTCCGTGGCGAGGCTGCTCGGCGGCCCCGCCTCCGCCACGTCCGCGTCGTCGGCGGGGACGGCGCTCACGGGCCAAAAGAGCCTGACGCAGCCCACGGTGGACGTCACGGGCTACGCCCCGTTCGAGATCTTCGTGGACCGCGGCGCGCTGCCCATCACGATAAGCCTGTCCGGCGCGGCCGGATCGCTCATAGCCGACGAGAACAACGCGCGCCTGGACGAGATCGCGGCCGAGATCAACAGGCAGATCGCGAGCCAGGTCGCGGGCGCGTCGCCGCCCGGCAGCCTCAAGTGGGCCAAATGCACGGTGGAGGACGGCAGGCTGTGCCTGACCTCCGAGAGCTTCGGCGCCCAGTCGTACATATCGCTGTCGCAGCAGCAGGAGGTGAGCGACCTGTTCGGCGTCACGCCCGCCGCGAAGCAGGGCAACGACGAGCAGCAGGGCAAGCTGGTCGGCTCCAGGGACTTCCGCGAGCCGACGCACGACATGACGGCCTTCCGCAGCCCGCCGCCCCCGGCGACAGGCGGCGTCGCGCCGTCCGTCACGGTGAGGATAAACGGCACCCATTCCGTCACGATACAGCTGGACGACGGCGATCCGACGATCGATCCGCGCAACATGACGCTGCGCCAGATGATGAAGAAGATCGACGACAATCTCAATGGCTACGCCACGTGCGACATCGACGACGGCAAGCTCGTGATCCGCGCGTCGCAGGGCGGCAGCGCGAGCTCCATAGAGCTGTCGAGCCTGGACGAGGACTTTTACGCCTACCTGTTCGGCGAGGACCCGATTGTGAAAAACGGCGCGAACGACCCGACGCACGGCTACTACAAGTCGGGCGTCGCGTACAAGGCGTCCGACAGCGTGAGCATGGGCGGCGCGCTGGCGATGGACGTCACGATCAACGCGGCCTCCGGCTCGCCGATAGGCCCGATCTCGATCACGGTGCCGGACGGCCTCGGCCCCATGGAGATCGTCGATTCGATCAACAGCCAGCTGGCCGCGGCGGATCCGACGCTGGCGCAGGCCATGCTCCCGCTGGGCGACAGCCAGTTCAGCTTCGCGAGGCTGCTTGACGCGGGCGGCCGCCAGGTCTACCCGCCGCTGAACGGCGCCGAGGCGCCGCAGGCGACGGGGACGGACGGCTATTATCTCGAGATCAGCTCGCACACGTGGGGCACGGGCTCCGGCGTCAAAATAGAGAGCGCGGACGACGCGGGCATGGCGGCGCTGTTCGGCAAGGGGACGGCCAGCGCGCCCGTCAGGATGGGCGGCGTGGACGGGCTCGCGGACGAGGCGTGCAAATGGCTGGACGTGGCGGACGCGCAGCTCGCCAACATAAACCGCGTGTGGACGGACCTGGGCGCGCGCTCGAAGCGGGCGGAGCTCGCGCAGTCGCGGCTCGACACGGACGTGCTCGTGTCGAAGACGCTGCTGAGCCAGAACGAGGACGCAGATCTGGCGGAGGCCGAGATGATGCTCACGATGGCGCAGGTGGTGTACAGCGCGTCGCTGTCGGCCGGCGCGCGCGTCGTGCAGACCACGCTCATGGATTTTCTGTCCTGACGCCGCGCATATTGCGCGCTGTTTCTATGCATTGCATTGCATCATAAAAGCCCTGAAATAGAGGCCATCATAAAAGCCCCGCAATAAAAGCCCACGAAATAAGCCCCGAACCGTGCCCCGAACCGCCAGCGTCAGCGCGCGGTTCGGGGCTTTTTGGGGCACAGTTTGGGGCCGCTATACTGACGAGCATTTGAATTTTCCATTAACGCGAGTCAGTAATACTCGTTTCCTCTGTCCGACCGCAAATTGCGGTCGGAATTTCCAATCGAACACGAGTATATTTCGGGGCCTTTGGGTTCACTTGCCCGCTATAGGCGGCATTTGACGCTCTGCTTTTGGCGGTCGGCCTCGAAAACCATGTCGATGGCCCGCATGGCGCGGAGCATATGGGCAGGCGCGACGAGCGGCTCGGCCTCCCCGCGCACGGCCTGGGCGATGTTCGAGTAGAACGTTTCAAAGCAGTTGCGCGCGACAATGGGCGGCGCCAATTCCTTCAGCGTGTTCGTCGGGCGCGGCGCCATGGAGCGCGTCGGGCCGGCCGCGGTGTAGGTGATCGTTTCCGTCCATTCGCTGACATGCTCCCCTGCGTTCTTGACGATCCTGCCCTTGCCATCCCACTCCGGAATGATCAAGGAGCCGTCAACGGAGCAGACATGCCACCTCGGCTGGCTGATGAAACAGTTCATGGAAATGTTGACCCGATACTCAAGGCCGCTCTCAAAGCGGAATGTGGCCGTGAAGGCGTCGTCCACTTCGTCCGCGATCACCATGTGCAGCACGGCGCCCACCTCCACGAGCGCGGACGGCTCGAACTGCAGCATCTGGTCGATCAGGTGCGCGCCCCAGTCATACACCATGCCGCCGCCGTGCTCCTTAAAGCAGCGCCAGCCGTGGATCATGCCGTTCGCGCTCTGGACGCGGGACTCGACGACATACGGCCTCGCGATCAGCCCTGTTTCCACGGCGCTGCGCATGGTCAGGTAGTCCGTGTCCCAGCGGCGGTTTTGGTGGGTCGTGAAGAACTTGCCGCTCTCCCGCGCGACCGCCAGCACGCCTTCCAGCTCCGCCGCGTCCATGCACACAGGCTTCTCGGAAACCACGTTCTTGCCCGAACGCAGGCAAGCCTTGGCATACGGCGCGTGGAAGTTGTTGGGCGTCGCGATCAGGACGACGTCGATGCCGCCGTCGGCGTATAGCTCCTCTGGCGAAGCGTACAAATGAAAGCCCGCTTCCGCAGCGCCGCTCCGCGCCTCGTCGCGCACGTCAAACACGCCCGCCACGCGCGAAAGCCCATGGCTTTCGTCATTCAGGAACTTGGCGTGATAGCTGCCCATGCCGCCATAACCGATGATTGCCACATTAAAACTCATTCTCGTTCCCTTCCTTTCCCTTGCCTATTATTAAAATTTTCTTGCTATACTGACGAGCATAAGTCGGCGAATGCGCTGTAGTACCGCTCTCCGAGCTTGTTCAGCGCGTCCCTGCAAAAGTGTATCGTGTCCCAAACCTCCGTCTATATTTTTGGCACAACAAATTCGCAGCCATGGCCCAACTGGGAAATCGCGCTTTCCCGTTCCGGCTTGGGTTGCGAGCGTAAGCCCGCCTTTAGTATACCAGCCCGGAGCGCTGGGCGATATGGCAAAAATGGCTGAGTTTATGGCAAAAACGGATATTGTTGAGCTATCGTTGAGCATTGCCGCGCAAGCCGGAGCGGCGCGCCGTGCGTCGTGCGGGGCGGCCGCGCATGGCGCTTTGATCCGCAGTTGCCGGGCCGCGCCGGGCATGGTATACTCGTATTTGATTGGGGATTCCGACCGCATTTGCGGTCGGACAGAGGAAACGAGTATAACTCTGACTCGCGTTTATGGAAAATTCAAATGCTCGTCAGTATATGATGATGGCAAGGCGACGGCGGCGGGATGGCGATGGCAAGATGGCGTTTGGGGAGGGCAATCATGGGCAGGCATATTTTCGGCGATGTCAACAAGGTGGGCCTGGGCGCGAATTTTAAGAAAATACGCGCAAATGATTATTTCTATATTGACAAGACTCCTTTCATAGAGCATTTTTTGAGCGACACTGTGGAGGTTTCCCTGATATGCCGGCCGCGCCGTTTTGGCAAGAGCCTCAACATGGACGCGCTCCGGTGCTTCCTCACGGACAGGGAGGACTGCCGCGAGATGTTTGAGGGCCTGGCAATGGAGTCGTCGGGCGCGTGGGGCATGCTCAATTCCGCGCCCGTCTTCCATTTTGACTTCAAGGAGCTGGCTGCCGATAGCTATAGGGACACTGTCTTCGCCATGGTGAGGCGGTATCTGCGCCAGTATCGCCAGCTCATTTCCGACCCTGACGTTATAGAACGGGCAGACGAATATTTGGGCGAAAGGTCGCGCGAGCG
>JAISFK010000204.1 GCA_031263625.1 Clostridiales bacterium | reverse complement strand
TCTCACGATTTTCGACGGGGAGTACATCCTCATCGACGACGGCTACGTGTTCAAGACGACGGAGGGGCACAACACGCTGCTGGTTGGCGGGGAGGGGCAGGAGGGCGGCGACGTGCCGTGGTTTCAGGCGCGCTCGCTCATTGAGCGCCTGGCGTTGCCCCGCATTGTCAAGGCGGAGAGCCGCGGCGGCTGCGATTATTTCGTCGGCGACGCGACGGAGGCGTACAGCCCGCGCCTCGGGCTCGCGAAATTCGTCAGGCACGTTCTGTTCATAAAGCCGAACGCGGTCGCGATCATTGACGACATTGCGGCGGCGGGGGAGGAGGACAGGGATTTTGAGCTCAGGTTCTTCCCCGAGCATCAGGAGCGCGCGGAATTTGCGCCGGGCAGGCACTTGATCGCGGGCAGGGAGAGGAATGTCCTCATAGACTGCTCAAATTCGGACGGCGGGGAGAGCGAGTTTTCCGAAAAGACGATCCGGCTGGAGCGCACGGGCCAAAAAGGCAGCAGGCGCGCGGTTTCCGTGCGCAAGAGGTGCAGGCGGTGGCAGCCCGTCACCGTGATCTCGTGGAGCGGCAAGAACGCCATGCCGATGCAGGTCGGCTGCGAAAGGGCGGGCGGCGCGCTGGCGTTTCGCGCGAGCGGCGAAACGTACAAAGTCGATATCGCGGCGAACGCGCTGGAATTTGAAAAGCCCGGGCTGATGCAGATTGAGATCAACGGGAAGTTTTTGAGCGAATTTGACGCGGCCAGGAAGGAGTACAGCTACGACGCCTCGGGCGGCGCAGGGAGCGCGGGCGGCGCCAGAATCGTGCGCGAGCAGTTTAGCAAGGTTGAGCTGTTCGGCGTTCCGAGCTGCGCGGGATGCAGAGCGGAAATCGCGAGGCCGCAGGGCAAATACGGCATCTACAGGATCAAAGTGGGGGACGACGAGTATTCCGTAAGCGTGACAGGGGAGGATCGGCGGCTGGAGCGCGTGCCGATTGCGAGCTGCGCCGCGAGCCATTGGATGGAGTACAGCCCTCCGGCCCACGCGATTGACGGCAGCATGTTCACCTACTGGGCGGCGGAGGGGGACGGAATCTCCCTGACGGCGGACATGGGCGCGGCGCAGCCGATTTGCGGGTTTGACGTGGCGTTCTTCAAGGGCGCTTCCCGCGTTTCGTATTTTGAGGCGCACACATCTGTTGACGGCGCCGAGTTCGTGCGCCGGGGGAGCTTTGAAAGTTCCGGCAAGACGGCACTGCCCGAATATTTCGAGCTTGATGGGGCTGGCGGCGATGCTGGCGACGGGGGCGAGGCGAGCGTGCCGCCTGACGGGCTTGGCGGCGCTGGCGAGCTTGAGGGGCTTGGCGACGCTGGCGATACTGGCGGTGTCGGCGGGCGGCAGGCGCGATATTTGAAGCTGGTGTTTTTCGGGAACACGCAGGGCAAATGGAACAGCGTGGTGGACATAGGGATCTACAAAGCCCAAGCAGGCGCCTAGCAGGCAAAACGCGGCAAAGCGCGGGCGCGGGTGTGCGCAAATTGCCGCGCAAATTGTTCTTGCATTAGCTTTTGCGGTATGCTAGAATAGCTTTTGTTAAAGTTTTGCGATATGTTAGAATGTTTTTTGTTTTAGCTTGTGCACGGCGGGTGCGCTCAGGGGCGCCCGATACTCTGGTTTGGGAGGTGAGAAGATTGCCAAATATCAAATCCGCGATTAAACGCGTCAACGTGACAAAAGCGAAATCGCTGAAGAACGTCATAAGAAAATCCGCGCTGAAATCCGCGATCAAGAAGTGCAAGATTGCGATAAGCGCGGGCAACGATTCCGAGGCGGTTTTAAATAATACTGTCAGCCTGATTGACAAGGCTGCCGCCAAAAAGCTTATCCACAAAAATACAGCCGCAAGGAAGAAGTCAAAGCTTGCGAAGGCGCTTAACAAGGCCAACGGCGCGGCGAAATAGCGTTTTGGCTTTGACATTCCATTATTGCATGTTTGCACAGGGCGCGTGTTCACGCGCCCATGTTTTTGCGCGGCTAGGCGCGGCATGGGCGCGGGCGGGGCGAGAGGGATAGAGGCGAGAAGCAAGAAGCAAGCGGCGAGAGGGATAGAGGCGAGAAGCGAGAGGCGCGAGGGAGCAGGGGACAGACAGGGGCGTTTTGCGGCGCGGGGCGGCCCGCGAAGGCGGTGGGCTATGGGAAACACGAATGAAAGCGCGGAGCTTTTGGAATCCAAAAAGCGGCTTGACGACCTCAAAGCGCGCGTCAGCTATCACAACCGGAAGTATTATGAGGAAGACGACCCGCAGATAAGCGACGGCGAGTATGACGCGCTGTATCGCGAGCTGGCCGCGATTGAGGCGCGGTGGCCAGAGCTGAGGACGGCCGATTCGCCCACCGCGCGCGTCGGCGGGGAGGTTTTGGCCGAGTTTGGCAAGGTCGCCCACGCGGTTCAGATGCAGAGCCTCAATGACGTCTTCGACATCGCCGGGCTTGACGAATTTGACGCGCGGGTGCGCGAGGCCCTGGCCGCAGGCGATGCGGGCAGTGATGATGTCGTTGCGGCTGCAGGCGACGGCCAGCGCGTTGCGGCCGATGTCGCGGGCGGCGCGGCAGGCGATTCGGCAAGCGGCGGCGTGGGCGATAGTGCCAGCGATGGCCAGCGCATTGCGGGCGATGGCGGCGATAACCGCTCAGATGGCGCAGCGGACGCGCGCGAGCGCGAGGGCGATGATATTGCGGCGGTTGCGGCCGATGGCCAGCGCGCAACGGCCGATGGCGACGGCGCGGGCGCGGCGACGCCTGCGGGCGGCGGATCTGGCGCCGCCGCGCCTCTTGAATATGTGGTCGAGAAGAAGATCGACGGGCTGTCCGTGTCCCTCGAATACGAAAACGGCGTTTTCACGCGCGGCTCGACGCGCGGCGACGGCTTTGTGGGCGAGGACGTGACGGCGAACCTGCGCACCGTCCGCGACGTGCCGCTGACGCTGAAAAGTGCCGGCGCGCCCCCGCCCGCGTACCTTGAGGTGCGCGGCGAGGTCTACATGCCAAAGGACGATTTTTACGCGCTGAACGAAAGCCAGAAAAGCCTTGGGCAAAAGCTGTTCGCGAATCCGAGGAACGCCGCGGCCGGCTCCCTGCGCCAGCTGGACACGCGCATAACGGCCTCCCGAAAGCTGCGCCTTATTGTATTCAACATTCAGCAGGTGTCCGGCATGTCATTCCGAACGCACTCGCAAACGCTCGAATACCTCGCGGCCGCGGGATTCCAGGCCAGCCCCGGCTTCGCCGTATGCGGCGCGATCGCGCAGGCGAAGGACGCGATCGCGGCCATAGAGCGCAGCCGATTTGAATTTCCGTTCGACATAGACGGCGCGGTCGTCAAGGTCAACGCGCTGGACGCGCGCCGGCTACTCGGCGAAACGACGCGCGCCCCCAAATGGGCGGTCGCCTTCAAGTACCCGGCCGAGATCAGGGAGACCGTAATCACGGACATCACGGTGGCGGTCGGCAGGACGGGCGTCCTGACGCCGAGCGCCATTTTGGAAACCGTGCGCCTGGCCGGCACTTCGGTTGGCAAGGCCACGCTGCACAACATAGATTTCATCGTCGAAAAAGACATCCGCATCAACGATCGCGTGCTCGTGCGAAAGGCGGGCGACATAATACCGGAAGTGGTCGAGGTTCTGAAGGAGCGGCGAAGCGGCGGCGAGCGGGTCTTTGAGATGCCCGCGCTCTGCCCCGTGTGCTCCGCCCCGGTCGAGCGCGTCGAGGGCGAGGCGGCATACCGCTGCACGGGGCAGGCGTGCCCGGCCCAGCGCTTCCGGCAGATCGTCCATTTCGCGTCGCGCGACGCCATGAACATCGACGGGCTCGGCCCCGCGCTCGTCGAAATGCTACTGGACAGGCAGTTCATTGGCGATATCGGGGATCTGTACTACTTGGAGGCGCGGCGCGCCGAATTGGAGCAGATTGAGCGGCTGGGCGCGAAATCCGTCGATAATCTGCTGGCGGCCATCGAGAGCAGCAAGTCCAACGGCCTGGACAGGCTGCTATTCGGTCTGGGCATCCGGCTGATAGGCGTGAAGGCGGCGAGGCTCCTGGCGCGGCGCCTGGGGTCGATGGACGCGCTGCGCGCGGCGCGGGTCGAGGACATGGCCGACATACCCGAAATAGGCGAGAAGATGGCCATGAGCGCGAGGGCGTATTTTGACGAGCCGGGCGTCGCCGAAATCCTGCGCAAGCTTTCGGACGCGGGGGTGAACATGCTCGACGCGCGCGCCGCCGCACGCGCAGGGGCGGCAGCAGGCGCAGGCATTGCCGCAGGCGCGGGGGCTGTCGCAAGCGCGGGAGTGGGGGCGGCGATAGGCGCTGGAGCGGGGAGCGGCGCGGCGCCGGGCGCGGCTAATGCGGCTGTGGATTCGGATGCGGATTTGCGCGCCGCAGGGGCTGAGGCAGGTGCCGCCATTGCCAGCGCTGAGGCCGTCGAAGCCGGCGGGGCCGCAGTGGGAGCGGGCGCGGGAGCGGATGCGGTTTCTGCCGCTGGCGCCCCTGCGGCTGGCACTGCGGCCGGCCCGGCAGCGGCACCGCTGGCAACGTCGGGAACGGGCGGCGCGGAAATGGGCGGCGACGGCTATTCGGAAGCGCTCTCGTCGCTGACGTTCGTGATCACGGGCAAGCTGCCGGGCATTGACCGGCGCGACGCCGAGGCGCTCATCGATCGCCACGGCGGCAGGGTGTCCGGCAGCGTTTCAAAAAAAACCGACTACGTGGTGGCTGGCGAGGACGCGGGCAGCAAGCTGGCAAAGGCGAGGCAGCTGGGCGTGGGCGTCATAAGCTTTGACGGGCTGCGCGCCATGATCGCCGCGGGAGCTGCAGGCGCGCAAATTGGCGGCGGCTGATCCGCCGGCGCGCGAGCAGGCGGATTATACTCGTGTTCGATTGGGAATATCGGAAAGGAATGGTCGCAAAAAGCATGGCTGCAGAAAACGAAAAATCGGCAATCAATGTCGCGGTGATCGGCTGCGGGGGCATCAGCAACGTGCACATGCGCGCGCTGGGCAGCGTGCCGTATGCCAAAGTAGTGGCCCTGTGCGACGTCCAAAAGGACCGGGCGCTGTCGCACATGGAGAAATACGGCTGCGCGGGCGCCGTCGCGTATGGCGACTACCGCGAGGCGATCGCGCGCGAGGACGTCGATCTCGTGGACATCGTCACGCCCCACAGCGCGCACGCCCGCATGGCCATCGACGCGCTGAACGCGGGAAAGTACGTGCTGTGCGAAAAGCCCATGGCCACCCGCAAGGAGGACGCGCTCGCCATGATCGCCGCCGACGCGCGCCGGCGCCTCGGAATCGTGTTCCAGAACAGGTACAACCAGTCGGCGCGCGAGTGCAAGAGGCTGATCGAGTCGGGCGCCCTCGGCAAGGTCAGGGCGGTAAAGGCGAATGTCACGTGGCACCGGGGCGAGGACTACTACGCCAGCGACGCATGGCGCGGCACCTGGAGCCAGGAGGGCGGCGGGACGCTCATAAACCAGTCCATTCACACGATCGATCTGCTCTACTGCCTGTGCGGGCCGTTCCACTCCATAAAGGGCGCCATATCGCGCGATCTGCTTGCCGACGCGATTGAGGTGGAGGACAACGCCCACGCCGTAATAAAGTTTGAATCCGGCGTCGTGGGCCTGTTGCACGCGAGCAACAACTATGGCGCGGACGATCCGCCGCGCATCACGATTCACTGCGAGAAAGGCGTTCTGGAGCTTTTTGGCGACACGCTCTGGCGCGTGGACGGCGACGACGTCGAGGTGCTGGTGCGCAGGAAGCCCGTCACCACGGGCGCGAAGGCCGTGTACGGCAACAGCCACGAAACGCTGATAGCGGATTTCTGCGCCTGCGCGCGCTCCGGCGGGAGCTTCTGGCTGGACGGGCGCGAGGGCTATCACGCCATTTGGGCCGTGCTGTCCATATACGAGTCCTCGCTGAGCAACCGCTGGGTGCGCTACGAGCAGCCGCCGGCCGCCCGCCCGTGAGCGCGGCCTCGCCATGCCGGTTGCTCCTTATGGCGACCCGTTGCTTGCCCGCCCGTGAGAGAGCGCGGCCCCGCCATGCCGGTTGCTCGCCCATAGCGGCCTCAGCCATGCCGTACACCATTTATGGCGACTCGCTGGATGTTCGCCAGTGAGAGCGCGCGGCCCCCGCCATGCCGGACGCCATTACGCGCCATGAGTATTTTGTTCCGGTTGTTCCACAAATTTTTTGAGGGATGGTGATTTCGGATATGCCACTGATCGACATGCCGCTGGAAGAACTGCTTGAATACGGCGGGCGCAACCCCAGGCCGGACGACTTTGACGCCTTTTGGGAGCGCGGCCTCGCGGAGATGCGCTCGGCCAGGCCGGACGTGGAGCTGGCGCCCGCGCCGCTCGCGACGGCTTTCGCCGACTGCTTTGACATGACGTTCACGGGGGCGCGCGGCGCGCGCGTGTACGCGAAGCTGCTGAAGCCCAGGGGCAGGCGGTCGGGCTGCCCGGCGCTGCTCGCGTTTCACGGCTATTCGGGGAGCAGCGGGGACTGGGTTTCGTATATGCCGTATGCCGCCCAGGGCTACGTCGTGGCGGCGCTCGACTGCCGCGGCCAGGGCGGGCGCTCCGAGGACGCGGGCGGCTATGCAGGCACCACGTATGAGGGCCACTTTATACGCGGCCTCGACGGCAAGCCGGACGACATGCTCATGCGCCACGTCATGCTCGACACGGCGCAGCTTGCGCGGCTCGTGATGGACATGCCGGAGGTGGACGAAACCCGCGTCATGGCGGAGGGCGGCTCGCAGGGCGGCGGCCTCGCGCTGGCCTGCGCCGCGCTAGAGCCCGGCGTCTCCCGCGTGGCGGCGGCGTTTCCGTTCCTGAGCGACTACCAGCGCGTGTGGGAGATGGATCTCGCCACTTCCGCGTATGACGAGATCAAATACTACTTTCGGCACTACGATCCGCTCCACCTGCGCGAAAAGGCCATATTCACCCAGCTGGGCTATATCGACGTCCAGCACCTCGCGCCGCGTATCAGGGGCCGCGCGCTCATGGCGTGCGGGCTGATGGATCAGGTGTGCCCGCCATCGACGCAGTTCGCGGCGTACAACAGAATAGCGTCGGAGAAGGAGCTGAGGATTTACCCGGACTTTGGGCATGAGGGCCTGCCGGGCTGGGCGGACGCCAGCTTCGCGTTCCTGACGGCGGGGGCGTAGAGGCGTAGCGGTGGACTCGCGGCG
>JAISFK010000185.1 GCA_031263625.1 Clostridiales bacterium | reverse complement strand
GTCAGCAGGACGAACCGCAGCCATTCGTCGGCGCCTTTCAGCACGCCGTAGAAGCCTTTCAGCGCGCTCCTGATGTCGTCGTTCGGCTTCCCCTGCTCCATCGTCTGCGTCAGCGGCCTGTCGTACTCGTCTATGAGCACGACGGCCTTGCGCCCAGTTTTCTCGCAAGCTGCCTGTATCAGGCCATAGAATCGCGCGGCGGGCGTCTTGCCTGCCGCCTGGCTTTCTATGCCCCACAGCTTTTCGTAGCGCTCCAGGTTCGTGTTCAGCCCCGATTCCAGATCGCTCACATTCGCGTATGACTCCACATTCAAATTGATGTGCAGCACAGGATACGGCGCCCACTCCTTTTCGAGTTTTTCCATCGCCAGCCCCTCGAACAGTTCCTTCTTGCCCTCGAAGTACGCCCTCAGCGTGGACAATAGCAGGCTTTTCCCGAAGCGCCGGGGCCGCCCGAGGAAATAGTATTTGCCCTCGCTGGCCAGCTCGTAGACCCACGCTGTCTTGTCCACGTAGGCGTATCCGCCCGTTATGATGTCCTCGAACATCTGCATCCCTATCGGCATCTTGCGCATGTCTGTTACCATCCCTTTTCAAGTTGGGGAAGCCGCGCTTTCCCGTTCCGGCCTAGGTTGCGGGCGCAGCCCGCTTTAATATAAGCATACCACGATTTTGGATGCAAAGCGACTGCATTTTTGGTAGCCAGCTTGCAGGCGCAGGCAGGCGCAAAACCGCAATCCCGAAACCGCAGAACTAAACAGCAAAAAGCCGGCGCATGGCAAGTTGCTGGCTCGGGCGGGCGCGTTGCCGCTGATGCGCTTTAGCCAGTTAGCCAAAAACTCATTGATTGATTTAGATAACGTATGATATGCTATATGTGTATGCAAGAATGTAGCAACCATTCGCGGCGTTCGTGCGATTTCAAATTTATACTCGTGTTCGATTGGGATTCCGACCGCAAATTGCGGTCGGACAGATGAAACGAGTATTACTGACTCGCGTTTATGGTAAATTCAAATGCTCGTCAGTATAGAAGGCTATGGGAATATAGATATAATTCAGCCAATAGCTATGGTTGCCGAGGAGGTTGACTAAAATGACTGTGCAAGAAGTCAGAGAAATAAGAGAGAAAAAGTCCGTTGAATGGGCTAACTTGTCATTGGAGCAGCTCAACACAGAAGTCAAAAAGGGCGCAAAACAAGCGCAAATGAAGATTGAGGAAATAAGGAAATCGGGCGGGCAGCAAAGCTGGGCGGGCGGCCGGCCGGTCAGCCAGCGACACGCTTGGCCATCGTAAGGATGTTCTCGCCATTTTCATGTCTGATATTTTTTCGCGCTCCGCGCGCGATTGCGGGGCTACGGTTTTTCGTAGAGCGCGCTCCGTTCCGCTTTTTGCGTTTCGGCCATACCCTCGGTGTGTGCTATGATGTGCTATGATGTATTATGGATATGCTATGCTACGCTATGATGTGTGCTGCGCATGCGCGCAAAAACTTGAAAGGGAGCGGTCCACAGCCATGGAAAACCACAGAGAGAGTCACATTGAGAGCTACGGGGAAAACCGCAGGGAGAACGGCAGGGCGAGTAACGGGAAAAACCACAAGGCAAGTTGCGGTGAGAGCTGCGTGGAAAACCGCAGGGAGAGCGGCAGGGCGAGTCACGGGGACATCCGCGGGGAAAGCCGCAGGGAGAGCCACAGGGAAAAAGCCAGGGAGCTCGTTTCGCGGATGACGCTTGAGGAAAAGGTGTCGCAGATGGTGTACACGGCCGCGGCGGTCGAGCGGCTCGGGATCCCTGCGTACAACTGGTGGAACGAGGCGCTGCACGGGGTAGCGCGGAGCGGCACGGCGACGGTGTTCCCGCAGGCGATCGCGCTCGCCGCCGCGTTCGACGCGGAGCTTTTGGGGGCGGTGGCCGACGCGATCTCGACGGAGGGCCGCGCGAAGTTCCGCGAGTACCAGCGCGAGGGCGACCGCGCGATCTACAAGGGGCTGACTTTCTGGTCCCCGAACATCAACATATTCCGCGACCCGCGCTGGGGCCGGGGGCACGAAACCTACGGCGAGGACCCGTACCTCACGGGCCTGCTGGGCGCGGCGTTCATCCGGGGCATACAGGGCGGCGACCGGGAGCGCCTGAAGGCCGCCGCGTGCGCGAAGCACTTCGCCGTGCACTCCGGCCCCGAAAGCGAGCGCCACAGCTTTGACGCCGAGATCGACGCCTACGACCTCTGGAACACCTATCTCAGCGCGTTCGAGGTCGCCGTGCGCGACGCGGGCGTGGAGGCCGTCATGGGCGCCTACAACCGCGCGCTCGGAGAGCCGTGCTGCGGCTCGAAGCTGCTGCTGCGCGACATACTGCGCGGCAAGTGGGGCTTCGACGGTCATGTGACGTCGGACTGCTGGGCGATCAAGGACTTCCACGAGTCGCACCGCGTCACCTCGTCGCCGGTCGAGTCCGTGGCGCTGGCCGTGAAAAACGGCTGCGACGTGAACTGCGGCGAGATGTTCCTGTACGCCGAGGCCGCAGTGAAGGAGGGCCTGCTCGCGGAGGCCGACATAGACCGCGCCGTCGAGCGCCTGTTCGTGAGCCGGATGAGGCTCGGCATGCTCGGCGCCCCGGAGAACCCGGCCTACGCGGATATCCCATACGAAAAGGTGGACTGCCCCGAGCACAGGGCGCTGAACCTGGACGCGGCGCGGCGCGGCCTCGTCCTGCTGAAAAACAGCGGGGCGCTGCCGCTGGATCTCGGCCGGCTCGGCACGATCGGAGTCATAGGGCCGAACGCGGACAGCCGGATCGCGCTCGAGGGGAACTACGTCGGGACGCCGTCCGAATACGTCACGGTGCTTGAGGGCGTGCGGGCCATGGCCGGGGCCGCCGGCGCGCGCGTAATGTACGCGCAGGGCTGCCACCTGTGGAAGCAGTCCGTGTCGGACGGGCGCCAGCCGGACGACAGGCTGTCCGAGGCGCTCACGGTCGCGCGCCATTCGGACGCCGTGATCCTGTGCCTCGGCCTCGACTCGACCATCGAGGGCGAGGAGGGCGACGCGTCCAACGAGTTCGGCGCGGGCGACAAAAAGAGCCTCTGCCTGCCCGGCCGCCAGCAGAACCTGCTTGAGCGCGTCGCGGAGGCGGCGGGCGGCAAGCCGATGATCCTCGTGCTGCTCTCCGGGAGCGCGCTCGCCGTCGGCTGGGCCGACGAGCGCGAGAGCGTGGGCGGGATCCTGCAGGCTTTCTATCCCGGCGCGCTCGGCGGGCAGGCCGTCGCGGAGGCGATCTTCGGCGAGTTCAGCCCGGAGGGGAAGCTGCCCGTAACGTTCTACCGCAGCACGGGCGATCTGCCCGACTTTCGCGACTACTCTATGAAAAACCGCACATACCGCTACTTTGCCGGCGAGGCGCTGTACCCGTTCGGCTTCGGGCTCAGCTATTCGTCGTTCGCGCTGTCCGATCTGCGGGCGGGCGCGGAGCGGTGCTCGCTGACCGTGGCCAACACGGGCGCGCGCGCCGCCCGCCAGACGGTCCAGGTGTACGTCGAGAGCCCCGGCCAGCGCGAGGCGCGCGCCCTCGCCGGCGTCGCCAAGGTGTGGCTTGAGCCGGGCGAGAGCAAGACGGTGGAGGTGGCGCTCGGCAAAATGGCGTTCGAGCGCTACGACGAAAACGGCGACAGGCAAAAGCTGGCCGGCAGGCATGTGCTGCGCGCCGGGCTGTCGCAGCCGGACGCGCGCAGCGTGGCGCTCATGCGGCGCGAGGCGGCGCCGGCCGAGCCGCTGAGCGCGGAGGTCGTGATAGAATAGGCTGTAGACAGCCTGCCTGACAGCCTGTATGCATGCAGGCTGTCAGGCAGGCGAGCAGGCAAGCTGCTAGGCAGACAGACAAGCATACAGGCAAGCGAGCAATGCCCCATGCAAGCGGCCAGCTCTTCGCGCCGCGACATGGGGCATTGCCTGTCAATATACGCGCGCATAAGCGCGCAAAACTCTGTTTCCCTGCCGTTCCCTGCTTACGCCGCGCGCGCTATTCGATGCGGCCGCGCCTCCATTATTCCTCGCCGTCCCCTGCTTGCGCCGTGCGCTCGCCGCGCCGCCGGCTTATACGCGCGCGCTACGCCGCGCTCCCCAGCGCCGCGCCGTGCAGCGCCTGGACGAGCAGCATCACGTCCACCATGTCTACGGCGCCGTCCCTGTTCACGTCGGCGATCCACTGCGCCGGCCACTCGGCGTCCCCGGCAACCGCGCCGTAGCAGTACAGCGCGAGCGAGAGATCCGCCGCGTCCACGGCCCCGTCGTAGTTCACGTCCAGCGGATCCGCGTCGTCCGGCCTGCCCTCCAGCATGGTCACGGATGCGGTCGCGCTCCCGATGGCGCTCTCCACGGCCTCGCCCCTCGAATACAGGCTGAACTCGGCCAGCTCCAGCTCCGCCAGCCCGGCCCCCAGCCCGTCCGCCGGCAGCAGCCGCGCCCGCGCGAGCCGGATCGG
>JAISFK010000140.1 GCA_031263625.1 Clostridiales bacterium | reverse complement strand
CCAGTTAAATTCGTTGCGCCAGTTGCACCAGCTACACTCGCCACGCCCGTTGCGCCAGCCGCGCCATATGCGCTGTCCGCGCTGCCTGTGCGCTCCGCATCGCTCGCGCCGTCCGCGCTGCTCGCGGCCCTGGCGTTTTCCGCGCCCGCCACGCCAGTTGCGCCAGCCGCGCCGCTTCCTCCGCTTCCTCCGTTTACCTCATTTTCCGGCGGCGGCTCGCTGTCCCCGTGGAAATAGCGGTATATGTTGCCCGCCGTCCTCTCATCGACGCCGGGAACCTTGGCCAATTCCTCCGCGCTGGCCTCCCTGATGTGCGCGAAAGACTTGAAATGCACGAGTAGCGCCATCTTGCGCTGCTTGCCGACGCCCCTGATATCGTCGAGCGCGGAGAGCGAGAGCCGCTTTTCCGACAGCTTTTTGCTGTACGATATCGCGAAGCGGTGCGCCTCGTCCTGAATCGACGATATGAGCCTGAACAGCTGGGGGAACGGCGCGAGCGGCCTTTCCTCGCCCGCCGCCGTCACGATGGCGTTTGTTTCGTGGCGGTCGTTTTTTGCCATGCCCGCCACGGGGATGTCCAGGCCCAGCCCGCCGAGCACTTCGAGCGCGGAGGACACGTGGCCCTTGCCGCCGTCCACGAGAATGAGCGCGGGGCGCTTCGCGAATTTCGCCTTGCCGTCAATGAGGTTCCGGAGCCTGCGGTGCAGCGCTTCCTGCATGCAGGCGTAGTCGTCCTGCCCCTGCACGCTCCTGATCATGAAGCGCCGGTACTCCGACTTGGCCGGCACGCCGTCCTCGAACACGATCATCGACGCGGTTTTGTTTTCGTCGCCATAATTTGAAATGTCGTAGGCTTCAATCCTGCAGCCCTCGCCGCCGCCTGCGGCCATTTCGCCAGCCGCCGCAGCTTCGGCGCCATCTTCAGCCCTCGCCGCAGCCATTTTGCCAGCCGCCGCAACCTCGGCGCCACCCTCAGCCCCTATGCCAGCCGTAGCCTCTGCGCCCCCGCTCTCGTCATCGCTTGCGCTTTCAGCCTCGCCGCCGTCTGCGGCGCCCCCGTTTGCGCCCCCGCTCCCGTCTTCGCCCACGCCCCCGGCCGCCTCGACCCTCGCGCCGTCGCTCTCCAGGCTAATGCCGAGCATTGCGGACAGCGCGGCGATGCCCTCGCGGATCCGCGTCTTCTCGGCCAGAATGGTCTGCTTTTTGTTCGTCAGCTCCAGCTCCGCGTTTTTCTGGACCATCTGGGCCATCAGCCGCTTTTCGCCGCGCGCGGGCACGTGTATCGAAACCTTTGAGCCCTTCGCGTCCGAGAGCATTTTTTCGATGAGCGCCATGTCCTCGATCGGCTCCTGGAGTATGATCTCCCTCGGCACGAAGCCGATCCCGGCGTAAAACTGCTTCACGAACCCGGACAGCAGCCCGCCCGCGTCCGGCGCGCCGGAGCCCTCGAAGAGGAACTGCTCGCGCCCGACGAGCTTGCCGCCCCGTATGAAGAATATGGACACGCACGTGTCCACGCTGTCGGAGTAGTACGCGATGGCGTCCTGGTCGTATGAGGCGGTTGACAGCACCTTCTGCTTTTCCTGTATGTGGCGCAGCGCGAAAAGCTTGTCGCGCAGCTTCCCGGCCAGCTCGTAGCGCATGTCGTCCGCCGCCGCGCGCATGTCGTTCTCAAGGGCCTTCACGATGTCGTCGTGCCGGCCGTCCAAAAACAGGCAGACGTCCTTTATCGCGCGCAGATATTCGGGCTGCGCGACGCTGCCCGAACACGGCCCCAGGCACAGCCCAAGGTGGCAGTTGAGGCACGGCCTGCCCTTGCCGATGTCGCGCGGCAGCTCCTTCTTGCAGCTCTTGAGCGGGAAGACCTTGCGAAGCTCGTGAATGGTGTCGTATATGGAGTGCGTGTTCAGATACGGCCCGTAGTATTTGGCGCCGTCGTCCGCGATCCTCCTGGTCATGACGACCCTCGGATATTCCTCGCCAACGGTTATTTTGATATACGGATAGTGCTTGTCGTCCTTCAGCAGCACGTTGTACCTGGGGCGGTGCTTCTTGATAAGGTTGCACTCGAGGATCAGCGCCTCAAATTCCGTGTCCGTCACTATGTATTCAAAGCTACAGATCCTCAGGACGAGCGCCCTGACCTTTGGCGTGTGGCCGGCGTTTGACTGAAAATACTGCTTGACCCTGTTCTTGAGGCTGACGGCCTTGCCAACGTAGATGATGTCGCCGGCGGCGCTTTTCATAATATAAACGCCCGGTTTCCCAGGCAATTTTTTCAGTTCTGCATTAATATCAAACCGCAAAGGCGGCGCCTGCGATATCGCCTGCGCCGGCGGCTGCAAAGACGGCGCCTGCACGGGCAGCGCCTGCGGAGGCGCTTGCCGCCCCGACGGCAAATCAGACATTGCACGACATGAACTCGCCCAGCTCGGTGACGGCGCACTCCTCGTCCTCGCCGTCCGCTATGAGCTTGATATCGGCGTCCGCCGTAATCTCCAGCGCCAGCAGCCCGAGGAGGCTCTTCGCGTTGGCCTTCTTCTCGTCCTTCTCCACCCAAATGGCAGATTTGAAGTTTGACGCCTTCTGTATGAACTCCGCAGCCGATTTTGCCTGTAGCCCTGAGTTGGATTTAAGTCTTATATCTCTCTGTGTCATGGATGCTCCTCCTCAATTATATTGCTTATTATTGCCTGTATTGCCTATTGTATTGCTCTATTGCCTGCATTGCTCCATTGCCGATGTCCCGATGCCGCGCCGCCGCGATGCCGCGCCGATGGCTTGCGCCGGCCGCCGCTCGCGGTTCTTCAATGCCGGTTCCTCACGCCGGCTTTCCGCCGCCGATTCCGCGCCCCGCGCGGATGTTTCGCACCCCCATTATATCAAAACCATCCAATACAAGCAAACGGTTTTATGCAAGGCGCTAAAATTAATGATCTTGTATACGTTTGCGCAAATAGCGCGAATATTTTCTCGCTATTTGTCCGAGCGGGGCGCGCTCGCGAATTGGGTAGCCTAATGAGGCCGCCGCTCCCGCTGTTCCCGCTGTTCCCGCTGAGCACAGTCGGCGCAATGAGGCCGCTGAGCCTAATGAGCTCGCTGTTCCCGCTGAGCAAAGTCGGCGCAATGAGCCCGCTGAGCCCGCCGCTCACGCTTAACAAAGTCGGCCCAATGAGGCTGCTGAGACTACTGAGCCCGCTGTTACCGCAGAGCACAGTCGGCCCGCTGAGCCCACCACTCCCACTGTTCCCGCTGATCACAGTCGGAGTAATGAACCCGCTGTTCCCGCCGCTCCCGCAGAGCACAGTCGGCCCGCCGCTCCCGCTGAGCCCTGTGAGCCATGGGGGCTTTTCGGCATTTCCGGCGGCGCCCAATTTCCGGACGGCTCCATCGGCGCTCAGCCCATCAATTTCTGGACAAGCCATATGACCGCGTTGAACCAGAACGGCTCCATGCGCTTGGCGACGTCCTCAAGCGCTTTGGGGATTTCGATGTGCTGCGGGCATTTTTGCGCGCAGGCGCCGCATTTGACGCAGCTCGTCGCGCGACCCCGCTTCTCCGGGTGGTTTGCGCCCGTGCTGGTCAGGTACTGCGTCAGGCCCGGCACGAAGCCCATCGCGCAGGACGTGTTGTACGCCGCGAAGCAGCCGGGGATGTTGACCCCCGTCGGGCAGGGCATGCAGTAGTTGCAGCCCGTGCACGGCACTTTGTACGCCTCGCGGAGCGCCGCGATCGCGGGGGCGTATGCGGCAAGCTCCCTCTCGGACAGCATGCCGGGCCTGGCGGATTCCGCCGTCCTGAGATTGTCGTCCAGCTGATCGGGGCTGTTCATGCCCGACAGGACGACGGCGACCTCCGGCTGGTTCCACAGCCAGCGGAGCGCCCACGAGGCCGCCGAGCGGCCGGCGTCCGCGTCCCTGAACGGGCTCGCGGCTTTGGGGGGCAGGCCGGCCGCCAGCTTCCCGCCGAGCAGCGGCTCCATTATGACGACGGGCAGCCCCTTTTCGCTCGCCCTGAGCAGGCCCGCGCGCCCCGCCTGGTAATTCTCGTTCATGTAGTTGTACTGGATCTGGCAAAAATCCCAGCCGTAGGCGTCCAGCAGCTCCATGAAGCCGTCCTGGGCGCCGTGGAACGAAAAACCGATCTGGCGTATCTGCCCGCCCGCCTTCTTTCCCGCGATCCACCGCTCTATGCCAAGGCCGCAGAGCCTGCGCCATGACGCGAGGTCGGAGATGTTGTGAATCAGGTAGTAGTCGATGCGGTCGGTCCTCAGCCGCGCGAGCTGCTCCTGAAACAGCCTATCGAAGTCGCCGCCGCTCTTGCACTTCTGGTGGGGCAGCTTTGTGGCGATGAAAATTTTCTCGCGCAGGCCGTTCTTTTGCAGGATTTCGCCGAGCGTGGCCTCGCTGTTGCCGTATATGTACGCGGTGTCGAAGTAGTTCACGCCCGCGCCGACGGCCTCGACGATCAGCTGCTCCGTCTTCGCGCGGTCGCGCGGGAACCTCATGCAGCCGAATCCGAGAACGGACAGCCTGTTTCCGGATTTAGGGTCGATAGAGTATTGCATGTCCAGCCTCCAATCGCTTCAGCGCACCCTCTGCGCCCTTTGCGCCCTCTGCGCCCTTTGCGGCGCTTCCTGAGCGGGCCTGCGTCATGATGAAATCATGATGAAATTAATAATGAGTCTACCGCAAACGCATAGTCGCGTCAAGAAAATTTTGACGCGGCAAATTTTTCCCAATATTTACGCGCCCTTGCCTTCATTTTTACATGAGGGCCTTATCATTGAAAAGGAGCGCGAGCGCGATGCGGGCGACAACAATAAAGAAAAGGAGCGCGAGTATGGATCGAGCGATGAGGAAGATGAGGAAAAGGAGCGCGACAATGAACCGAGCGACAATGGGAACAGCGGGAACAATGGCAACAAGGGCAACAATGGGAACAGCGGGAATAATGGCAACAAGGGCAACAATAGGGACAATGGGAGCAATAAGGGAAAGGCGCGCGGCAATGGGGGAGTTCCTGCGCGGCATTGGCGGGAAGAAGATTATCGGGAAGAGGGTCATCGGGAAGAAGGTTATCTCGCTGCTTCTCTCTTTGGCGATGGCCGCCGGCTTTCTGGCGAATTTTAGCGCCGCCGCGGCCGCGGCCGGCGCCGCCGAATCTCCCGCCGCCGCTGGCGCCGCCGAATCTCCCGTTGCGGCCGCGGCCGGCGCCGCCGGGCTTCCCGTTGCGGTTGCCGCAGCCGCAACCGCAACCGATGCCGCCGAATTTCCAGCAGTCGGCGCCGCCGGACTTCCAGCGGCTGCCGCCGCTGCCGCGGACGCGGCCGGCCTCCCATACGCGAAAGCGGAAAAGGGGCTCTGGATCACCGAAATTTATCACAACGACGTGAACAGAGGCGCCGTCTACACGACGACCAGCGATGTGATGGAGTTTGTGGAGATCGTCAACACCGGCGACGAAGCCATCGTTTTTAACGACAGCTACGCCATGTGGTACGAATATCTCAGCGGCGCCCAAATGATCACCCAGGCCAGCCCGCTCGCCATTTCCAGCAATGAGCAGGCGAACCCGACGATCGGCCCTGGGGAGACGGTGATTGTCCGCGTGGCCAGGCCGGATCTCGGCGCGCAGTACCCGTCTGACGCCGATTTTCGCCAAACGCTGGACGCGGCGCCGGGCGCGGCCATCTGGAGCGCCGCCGGCCAGAACGGCTGGGCGGAGAACGCGCGGGGCTGTTCCATCAGGCTGAAAAACGACAAGAGCGCGATCGTTTCGCGCTACATCTACAATTACTCCGCGGGCGCGGACGGGAGCATAGAGGCCAAGACGGACGACGTCAGTTCGGACGGCCTTTCGGTGCAGCTGCAAATCCCGGACTACGGCTATGAAATGCTCTCATGGGAAGTGCAGTCCATGCCGACCCCCGGCTATGTTTACAACGAGCAGTACAACGGCCAGAAGATTGTCGCCCCGGCGGATCCGGCGCCCAAGGGCCTGTTCATCACCGAGGTGCTGCCCCAGGATTCCACCACCGTCACCAGGGCGAGATTCGGCAGCGAGGGCAATCAGATCCTGGAATTTGTCGAGCTGACCAACACGACCGGCAGGGACATTGATCTGAACAGGGAGTATCAGCTGACCTACTCGTCCAAAACGAACAACGGCGTCAGGAATTACTCCGGCGGCAACGAGAGGGTCGTCGCCATCACCATGCCCGCCGATCCGCATGACGACGCGTGCGTCATCCCCGCGGGCAAATCGGCGGTGATCTGGATCCACCGAGAGGAGAGCAACACGGATTTTTTGCTGGGCAAGTACGGCTTCAATATGGGAATGCTGACCCAGCGCGAAAACGCGGCGGCAGGCGTCACGACGGTCTACGACACCTGGCCGACCGAAGCGGAATTTCGGGAGATTCGCGGCATTGCGGCGGACGTGCCGGTTTTCGCCGCCCGCAACATCAACGGCCTCGGCAATAGCCGCAATGCCTTCGCGCTGCGCAAAATCGTCGATCAGGGCGCCCCGTTCAGCCAGTCGGTGGTCGCGTATAAAACCGAGCTCGTCTCATCATATGGCTACGACACGCCCAACAAGGCGGATACCAGCGGCGGCGCCAGCGCCTCGCTCAAAGTGAGCCCGGAAGGCCCCAAAATGGCGCTGTACCAAGGCAAAGCGGCGCCGACCCCCGGCAGGGTCGATGCGCGGCAGACGACGTACCAGCAGGACGACGGCCTGACGCCCGTCATCACGGAATGGCCGTCCTCCCCCGTGCCGGAGTTTATCAGCCAGGGGGATATTTTCCGGATTCCCTTCTATTATGAGAACGCCGCCTCCATGGAGCTGTTCTACAGAACATCCAACAGCGCCGCCTTCACTAAAAGCGTGACGAGCAGTTTTTCCATCTACAACAAATACTATGCCTTTATCCCCTCGGACGTCGTCCTGCGCGCCGAATACGTCGATTTTTACGTCAAGGCCAAAGGAGCGTACCGCACCGCCCAGACGGACATGGCGCGGGTGGGGGTCAGGAGGATCGACGACGCGGCCGGGCTGCGCGTGAGCCTGAACGGCGCGGACGCCGGAGATGAGGAAAAAGTCGCCGGCGTTTTAAGCGTCACCGCCAAAAACTTCGACGACGGCGGCGCGTCCACCGCCATGACTTTGGACGGCGCGGCGCTTCCTGTGTCGCCCTCCTTGGAAAAAGGCGCTTTCTTCACTTTCACCCACGACGGCGGCAACGGGCTTGACGGCTACTACAAAAACGCCCTGGTCGTCAAAGAGCATGAGGACGACGACTGCGGCGAGATCGTCAAGCTGTTTCCCGCCTATTCCGAGGTTCCCGCGCTTTCCTCCATGGCCGTCCGGGTTGACAGCCGCTACTTCAGCTACGGCGCCGACGGCTCCGCGAGCATCGACCTCTACATCTACGCCGGAACCAACGGATCCACGTTTGAGAGCTTCACAGCGGAAAACAACGACGACTTTACCGCGCAGTGGGTCAGGCTCGCCCTGCCTGACGGCACGACCCTGAAGCCGGTGGAATACAAAGGGTTCCAGGTGGCCGCAGGCGAGAACGGCGCGGGCACGGCCAAGCTCGGCTGGAAAGCGCTCGACCCCGACGCGCAGGTGTCTGTCGGCGACTCCAACAATCTGTATGTCTACGTCAAAGCGTCCTTCGCCATTCCCGCGTCGCCGGCCAGGCTGGACGCCGTTGCCGCGGCGATCGACACGACGGCGCTGACAGACGGCCCCCACGTTTTGGCGGTGGAGAGCGGCGGCTTGAGCCGGACAATCGCGCTGGACGTCAGCAACAGCGCACCCGTTCCCCCGGAGCCCGCGCAGCCGCCCGCGGCCGATCTGCGCCTGGAGCTTGACACGGAGGCGAGCCCCGCGCTGGCGACGGTGATCGCTCGCGAGGGCGATCTGGAAGTCGGCGTATACGAGGCGCGGCCGGCAGAGATCAGGATCTACGAAGGCAGCGGCGACAGCACGGCAGCGGCGGCGCCGATGGCGGTTGCGGATGCGAGCGCGGATGCGGTCGGCGGCGCCACTGCGGCGGCTGGTGCAGATGTGGGTGCGGTTGCGGATGCAGACGCGAATACGGCCGGCGGTGTCACTGCAACTAGTGCGGATGCAGATGCGGGGGCGGGCGCGGATGCGAATGGCGGCGTCACTGTGGCGGCTGACGGCGAGTTCCCGTATCAAGTCTATGAATTTACCGTCGATGCCGATGAGAGCGACGAGCTCAGGTTCGACATCGAGGCGGCGTCCGATTACGGCAGAGATGCGCAGCTCTACGCGCTCAACGTGAACGACAACGCGTGGGAGCTGTTGCCGGTGACGCGCGCGGGCGACAGCATCACCGCGATCTTCCCGCTGGCGAACCGCCTTGCGGGCGATCGGGCCAAAGTGCTGGTTCAGGCTCGCGGCACGGAATACGCGCCATACAACACCGCGCCCAAGCGCGAGAAAACGCAGCGGAACGATTATCCGCAGGAATGGACCGGCGAAGGCGCGCACGCCGTTCCGCGGCAGTACGACTTTTCCATGGCTTGGTTTAGCGACACGCAGTACTATTCCGAGCAGTATCACAAGCATTTTGAGAATATAGTTGACTGGATCGTCGCCAGCAAAGACGAGCTGAATATCCAATACGTCCCGCACACCGGCGACATCGTGGACGAATGGGACGAGGAGGATCAGTTTGCAACTGCATCGGGCTATTTGCAAAGGCTTGACGCCGCGGCCGTCCCCTACGGCGTGATCGCCGGCAACCACGATGTGGCGCACGGCGCCGAGAAATACGACTTGTACTGGAAGTATTTTGGCGCGGGCCGCTACCAAGGCAACAGCTATTACGGCGGCAGCTACCGGAACAACCTCGGCCATTACGATCTGGTGACAGTCGATGGCGTGGAAATGATTTTTGTCTACATGAGCTGGGACATCTACTATCCTGAGACTGAGTGGATCAACGGGGTTCTGGCGCAATACCCGGACCGCAAGGCGATTATCGCCGTGCACTGCGGAATCAACGCCTCCGCGGCCCAGAGCTACCAGAGCAAATTGCTGCTTGACGAAGTGTGCGCCAGAAATAAAAACGTTCTCGCCATGATCAGCGGCCATTACCACGGCTCGGCGCTCAACTTCGCGGGTTTTGACGACGACGGCGACGGCGCGGCCGACCGCGTGGTATACCAGATTTGCACTGACTATCAAAGCGCGGCCGAAGGCGGCACGGGCTACATTAAAATGCTGTACTTCGACTTGGCGAACGGCAAGATCTATGTCAATTCCTACTCGCCCAGCCTGGACGACTACAATTACTACGACACGCCCAAACTGGCGTCCTACCCGATTGGCCTGAACGCTTACGGCATCGACATCGCCATGCTGGACGTCGATTTTGGCCGCGAGACGGCCAGAACGCTGACCACGGGCGGCGCGGCGGCGGCGGTGTTCACCCGCGACGCGCTCGGAGCAGCGCCGGCAAGCGCGCATGGCGCGACGGTCGTCGAGCTTGACGCGGCGGCGGTCGCCGGCGCGGGCTTCGCTTACGCGGCCACAGCCGGCGCCGACGGCGAGATAACCGCTTATTCCAAGGCGGCGGCGCTCGCGGCGCTTGAGCCGGAGCCAGGGGCGGCGGACAAGAGCGCGCTGGAGGCGGCGCTCGCGGCGGCGGGCGAAGTGGACGCGTCGCTGTACACGCCGGAGAGCCTGCTCGCGCTGGCGGAGGCTGCGGCGGCCGGCCGGATCGTGCTCGCCGACGGCGGCGCGACGCAGGGCGAGGCTGACGCGGCGGCGGGCGCCATAGACGCGGCGATCGCGGCGCTGGAGGAAAAGGCGGGGCCAGCCGAGGCTGACAAGGCCGGGCTTGCCTCGACGGCCGAAAACGCGGGCAAGATAAACACGGCGCTGTTCACGGCCGAGAGCGCCGCGGCGCTCAAGGCGGCCGAGGGAGCGGCGCGGGCGGCGCTGGCGGACGCAGGCGCGAGCCAGGCGGGCGTCGGCGCGGCGCAAAGGGCGCTTGAGGCGGCCATCGCGGGGCTGGCGGTCGCGCCGGAACACGCCGCGCTGGGCGAGCTCGCGGGCGCACTGGTCGCGGCGGCGAGGCTGGACGGCTCGCTGTACACGGACGCCTCGTGGGGAGCTTTGCAGTCCGTCGTGGACGAGGCGTGGGCATACATCGCGGAATATCTGGAATTGACGGCGGCGCTTGGGGCGGGATACGCGCCGGCGCCAGCGGAAGCGGAAGCGGGCGAGCCGGGGGCTACGGTGGACGAGCCGAGGACGACAGTGGATGAGCTGGCGGTTGCGGACGGGCCGGAGGCGGCAGTGGATGAGCTGGCGACTGCGGATGAACTGGCGGTTGCGGATGAACTGGCGACCGCAGATGAATTAACGGCTGTGGATGAACTGTCGGCTGCGGACGGACTGGCGGTCGAGGCGCTTGAGGCGGCGCTGGCGCCGATGGCGACGGACGTGGATCCCAAGGTGGCCGAGCTCATACTGAAGCTCCAGCAGAGGCTGGCAGAGCTTGCGCTCAAGCCGTCCGTCGCGCCGGAGCCGGGCGTGGGCGTGGAAGCCGGCGCCTATTCGGCCAAAGGCGTGCTCGACCTCGTGGCGGAAGAGCTGGCCGGCAATCCGGAGGCCGAGTTTCTGGTCAGGGCAAAGGGCTTTTCGGGCGTCGGCACGGCGAACGTGCGGCTGACGTTTAAGGAGGCCGACGTGGCCGTGGACGGCGACACGGGCGAGCCAAAGGTCAGATTCGAGCTGCCCGACGCGCTCAAGGGCTTTGCGACGATGATCGTGACGGACAGGGGCAACGAGTTCGCCGAGGGCTACAGGACTTACAGCATAGTGATAGCGGCGTATCCGAGCGCCGGCAGCGGCGCGCTTGCGCTGGCCGACGGCGCGGATCTGCTCGTGGCGACGCTGGAGGCGAGCAGCAAGGATGCGAAAGCGCTGTCGCTAGTGCTCAACTATATGGACGTGCTGTACTACGAGGGCGCCAGCGAAGCGTTCGCGACGTCCGCGATAGCGCCGGCCGTCGCGACGACGGCGATTCGCGTGGCGAGCCGGGTCGACATAAACCGCGACGGCGCGGTGACGCTGGTTGACGTGGACGCCGTGCGGCGCCGCCTGGGGATGACAAGGCCCGCCGAGGGCTGGGCGTCGGCCGCCGACGCGCGCAGCGACCTGAAACCTGACGGGATAATAGACATTGAGGATCTGACGCTTGCAATCAGGAAGTACGAGTCGCTGACAGCATAAGCAATGCAAATCCGCCGCAAATAGCGAAGCGCGAATTGCCGATTCCGCAGTTCTCGGCAATAGGCAATTCCCGGCAATAGGCAATTCCCGGCAATCGGCGACGCAAAAAGAGGGGCCGCCCAAAGAATAATGGGCGGCCCCTTTTTGCGCGTCTCGCGGCATGTTTGCGGCTATGCGTGCTTCCACATTATGATGGCGTTTTTGCGCTCTTTCGCGTAGTAGTTTTTGCGCAGCCCGCTCCTTGAAAAGCCCAGCTGCTCGTACATCGAGATGGCGGCGGCGTTGTCCTCGCGCGCCTCCAGCGTTATGTGGCCTATGCCGCTGTCGGCGATGTCGCGCAGCATGCGGCGCATGAGGCCGATCCCGACATGCCTGCGCCTGTGGCTCGGGTGGACGGCGACATTCGTGACATGCGCCTCCCCGGCGACAGACCAGTAGCCGCAATAGCCTATGACGGCGCCGTCGCGCAGCGCCACAAAGTATCGGGCGAGATCGTCGTCAAATTCGCGCTCAAAGGATTCCGCCGACCACGGCGTCGCAAAGCTCAGCTTCTCGATCTCGTGGATGCCGGGTATGTGCTCCCTGCGCGCGGGCAGAAACAGGGCGCAGGGGGAGGCGGCGGGTGCGGCGCAGGGGGCGGCGACGGGTGCGGAAATGGCAGGGACGGGAGCGGCGGCGGCGCGCTCGCCCTGCGGGCCGGGGTTGCCGGGCGCGGCGCCTGCGTTGCTGCCGCCAGCGCAGACGCCGCTTTTGCCATTGACATTCGCATTATTGCCGCCTGTGGTTACGCCATTTGCGCTATCGCCGCCTGCGCTGGCGCCATCGCTGATCGCGCCGTTGCCATTCGCCTTGTTGCCGATTATGCTGTTGCCATTCGCGCTATTATCGCCGTTCGCCCAGCTCATTGCGCCGCCTTTCCGCCTGCGAGGCCCTCAGATATACGGGCAAAAGCATTGCAGGCGGGGTAAGCGCGCCGCGCTGCGCCATGCCGTGGGCAATCAGCGCGGCCGAAGCCGCGTCCGAAAGAAGATCCCTTTCGCCCGCCATGCAGCACGCGCAGCCTGCGTCCGCGAGCGCGCGCTCAAAATATTCCATGTATTTTGGCGCGGCGTCGCCGTTAAATACGACTGGGCGGCAGCCGCTGGGCGCGCCGGCGGCGGGGCGGGCGGGGCAGGTGGGCGCGTCCCGCCGCTCCGATAGCAGCCGCCCGATCTCGCCGGCCAGCTCGCTGACGTGCCTGATCGCGGGCTCGGCGACGCGAATCAGCGTCCCGCCGCCTGGCAGGCCGCGCCCATCGCCATGCGGGTCGCCTGTGCCGCCCAACTGAGCGCTCGCGCCGCCGTTCGGGCAGCCTGCGCCGCCGCCGCCCAGGACGCGCCTGGTGCGCGACTCGCTGGCGCCAAGAGCGCCGAGCCTGTAAATCGCCGAGTACACCTGGCTGTTTCTCGCGTCTATTATGGGACATAACATGGAATGGGAGTAGAACATGGTGTTGTACGCCAGCGAGTCGAGCGAGGAGACGCCGATTGTCTGAACCCCGCGCGCGAACGCCATCGCTTTCACGGCTGAAACGCCGATCCGCAGGCCCGTGAACGAGCCCGGCCCCACGACGGCGGCGTACGCGCCGATGCTTTCGGCGCCGATCCCAAGCCCCGCCAGGGCCTGCTCTATGCATGGCATAAGCGCCTCGGAATGAGTTTTCCCGTGCTCAAGCCAAAACCGCGCGCACAGCCTGCCGCTTTCCGCGACGGCGACCGAGACGGGCGCGCCCGACGTATCGACAGCGAGTATTGTCAATGTTGCCCTCCAGAGCCGCGCCCAACATGCCAGACTGCGATCCGCCTGTCGTCGTTCCAGTCCTCCGTCTTCGATATAAAGACGTCATAATAGGAGGAAGGGTAGTACGGCAAGATATTTTCGGCCCATTCGACGACGGTGACGCCGCCGGGATCGCCCATGCTGTCCGCGAGGCCAATCTCTACGGCGCCGTCCGGATCGTCCAGGCGGTAAACGTCAAAATGGCAAAGCGCCGCCCCGGCGCCTTGCCCGCTTTGCCCATGCCCGCCGCCGCCGCCCGCGCAAACAGCGTCTCTTGCGTTGCCCGCGCAGGCGGCGACGCCCGCGCAAACAGTGCCGACAACGCAGGCCGCATCGCTTGCGCCGCCCGCTCCGCTTGCGTCGCAGGCGCTACCCGCGCCGCCGCCCGCACTGCCGGCCCCGCTCGCGCTGCCCGCGCAACCTGAATTGCGGGCGCCGTCCTGCTCGATGGCGCCCGCGTATGTGTTGGAAAATGTGTACGTAGGGCTCGTTACGGGCTCGCGAACGCCCAGCGCGAGCGCGATGCCTCCCGCGAACACCGTCTTTCCGGCGCCAATGTCGCCATGCAGCATAACCGTGTCGCCGCGCCGCAACATTCTGCCCAGACGGCAGCCGGCGGCGCGCGTGTCGTCCGGGCCGCCGCTCGCGCATTGTAGCAACAGCCGCCGCGAGTCTGCCTCAGTAGCCTGCCGGGACATCAGCGCTTGGAGAACTGCGGCGCCCTTCGGGCCTTTTTGAGGCCGTATTTCTTTCGCTCCTTCATCCGCGGGTCGCGCGTGAGGAAGCCGGCCTTTTTGAGATCCGGGCGCAACTCCTCGTCGGCCTTCAGCAGGGCGCGCGCGATGCCGTGCCTGATGGCGCCCGCCTGCCCCGTATAGCCGCCGCCCGTGACCCTGCACAGCACGTCGAACCTGGACTGGGTGTTCGTCAGGGTGAGAGGCTGCCGGACGATGACTTTGAGCGTGGCCAGCCCGAAATAGTCGTCGATGTCGCGATCGTTTATCTTAACGGCGCCTGAGCCCGGAACGAGCCTAACCCGCGCGATGGATTTTTTTCTCCTGCCAGTGCCGTAATACTGCACTTTTGCCATGACTCATCTTCCTTTCCCGAATTCCCGAATTGTTATATGTCGAACTCCAGCTTCTCCGGCTTCTGCGCCTGGTTCTTGTGCTCCGCGCCCTTGTAGACGATGAGCTTGCGGTACATCTGCCTGCCGAGGCTGTTTTTGGGCAACATGCCCTTCACGGCCAGCTCGACCGCTTTTTCCGGGCGCTTTTCCAGCAAATGCCTGTATTTGACTTCCTTCATGCCGCCTGGGTAGCCGGAATAATGCCTGTACATTTTTTGATCCAGCTTTCGCCCCGTGAGCAGCACCTTTTCCGCATTGACGACAATGACATGGTCGCCTGTGTCCACGTGGGGCGTGTATTCCGGCTTGTTCTTGCCGCGCAGCACTTTTGCCACCTCGCTTGCAAGCCTGCCGAGCACCTTGCCCTCCGCGTCCACGACGTACCACTTTCTCTTGTTCACGTAATCCGCGGGCGCCGCCATAAATGTCTTCACGCGCTAGTCCTCCTATACCGAATAAGCCAATATGAATATCGAATATCGTGCGCAACTCAGCCATTGTAATACAGCAAAAATGAATTGTCAAGCAAAATATCGCCTTTTATTTTGATTTTAATCGATTTCAATCCGATTTGGCAAATTTGCTCCCGTATCCGCGATTTATCGGCCCCATGCTTTTAATATAGCGCCCTATCGCCCCCACGCTGAGCATATCGCCCTCGCGCTGAGCATATCGCCCCCATGCCCCGCCCACATGAAAGCAGGGAGGCCAAAACACGCCTTTGCAGGCGCGATTAGCATGGTAATTCACCAGCCGCCCAGAGCGCGAAAACGGCACAATCAAAATGATTTTGATAAATAAGAGTTGACAAGTTAGCGCCTAAAGATGTATTTTATGTATGTGCTTCGCATCTTAGGCCCATTGCCTGATTTTTAGAATGATTTATGCCATCAGTTCAATCAAAATATTGAGTAAAAAAACGTTTTGAGTAACTAATTCACAACTTTAGGGATAAAATGGAGATAGGTGAATTAATATGCCTCAAGATAAAGAATATAGTAAGCAGATTGAAATCGTCATGAAAGAATATAATCAGTATTGTACAGAGTCAAATAGATATTTTGACTATCTATACAGAACGATTAATTTTTTTATTGTCGCAATAGCGGCCATCATTGTTTTTGGGCTGAAAGATGCTCAAGGATTCGCTTATCAAGTTGTGTTTTTATTTATTATACCTGTTATCGTGTATATTTTTGGACTATTTTATCTCTATAATGGATTAGCGATTGCCAAACTATCCTTAATGCAAATTAAGTGTGAATTAAGAATAAGAAAATTATGCATGGTTGCCTACAATAAAAAATTGTTTTATGGATGGATACTATCAATAAAAAACAAGCGAGATGGTTTTTTGCTCCCCTATGGTACTTTATTAATGCTATTTATGCTTTTTCCTGTTATAAGCATTTGCCTAAGCCTAAGAGAAGGTAGTTTCAAGTGG